>DASYKU010000060.1 GCA_035995165.1 Mycobacteriales bacterium | reverse complement strand
CCGGGGCCGGCCGGCGATCTTGTCCGGCAGGTCGAGCCGGGCCACGTCGCTGCCGGTGTACGCCCCGGCGGTGGCGAGCGGGATCCCCGCCTCGGCCGGGACGTCCAGGTCGACCTCGGCGGCCAGCTCGGCGTAGGTCGTGGTCTGGCCGTCCGGACCGGTGATCCGTCCCGAATCGACGGCCACCTTCTCCGGAGCCAGGTCCCAGGCTCGGGCGGCCGCGGCCGTGAAGAGAGTCCGGACGTTGGCCGCGGCCGCGCGCAGGGCTTGTCCGCAGGTGGAGATCGACAGGCTGCCGGCGGTCACGCCCTCGTCCGGGCCCTCGACCGTGTCGGCCCCCTGCATCCGTACGTCGGCGAGGTCGGCGTCCAGCTCGTCCGCGGCCAGCTGCGCCAGCGCGGTGAGGATGCCCTGGCCGAGCTCGACCTTGCCGACCCGCACGTCGATCCGGCCGTCGGCGCCGACCCGGATCCAGCGCCCCAGCACCGGGTTCGCGGCGAGGTCGCGGGGCAGCTCAGCCATCGCCGCCGCCGCCCGCCCGCAGTACCGCCCGCACCATCCGTCCGTGCGCCCCGCACCGGCACAGGTTGCGCTCCAGCGCCGCGACCACCTCGGCCCGGTCCGGCCGCGGGGAGCGGTCCAGCAGCGCCGCGCCGCTCATGATCACCCCGGTGATGCAGTACGCACATTGCGCCGCCTGCTCGTCCAGCACCGCCTGCTGCACCGGGTGCAGCGCGTCGCCGGGGGCGAGACCCTCGACGGTGACGACGGTCTTGCCCTCGACCGACCACAGTGGAGTGTCGCAGGAGGTGACCACGGCGCCGTCGACGTGCACGAAGCAGGCCCCGCACAGGCCGAGCCCGCAGCCGAACCGGGCCCCCATCAGGCCGAGCTCGTTGCGCAGCACGTACAGCAGCGGGGTGTCCGGGTCGGCACCCGACTCGTGCGGGACACCATTGACGATCACGGCAGCCCTCCGAAGACGGCGGGGTGGTGGGACAGCTCGATGCGGGTGCGGCGGATGTGGCCGGCCAGGAAGCGGCCGGCGTCGACCTCGTCCCGGCGCCGGACCGCGTCCAGCAGCAGCCGGTGCTCGGCGTTGACCACCCACATCCGGTCCGGGCCGGACAGCCGCATGAACGCCCGGCGGTGGTGCTGGGTGGAGTTCCACAGCCGCACCACGGTCGCGGTGAGCTGCTCGATGCGACACCCGCCGTACGTCCCGAGGTGGAACTCGCGGTCGAGTTCCAGGAATCGGGCGATGTCGACACCGGCCTCGATCTCGGCCTGCAGCCGGTCCAGCTCGTCGATGTCGGCGTCGGTGAGCTCGGGCAGGCTCTCGGCCAGCGCGAGCGGTTCCAGCTGCTCCCGCATCCGGTACATCACCTCGACCTCGTGCTGACCCAGCCGCGGCACCCGGGCGCCCTTGTTCGCCTCGTGCTCGACCAGACCCTCGGCCTCCAGCATGCGCAGCGCCTCGCGCACCGGCAACCGGCTGGCGCCCAGCCGCTGCGCGATCTCCTCCTGCCGGACCCGCTCGCCCGGGCCGATGCCGCCGCCGAGGATCTCCGCCCGCAGATGGTCGGCGACCCGGCTGCTCGCGGCCGGCGCGACGACCGGGTCAGCTGTCATGACCGCGCTCCCAGGCGCGACCGTCCGGGTAGGACACCAGCTCGAACTGCATGCCCCACGGGGATAGGAAGTAGACCCAGCGCTGGCCCTCGTGGTGGGCCGTGCTCGCGGTCGGCTCGCCGCAGACGGTCACGCCGGCCTCGCGCAGCTGTGCGACCGCGGTGTCCAGGTCGTCGACGTAGAAGGCGAGGTGGTGGCCGCCGATGTCGCTGTTGCGGGGCAGCTCGTCGCGCTGGTCCGGCGCCGTGTACCGGAAGACCTCGAGGATCGTCTGCCCGCCGAGCCGGAAGAACCGGTTCTCCGGGATCGTCGCGTGTGGATGGACGTTGAGGTGCTCGGCCATCCAGTTGCCGTCCCCGCCGTACGGCCCCAGCGAGTAGAGGTATTCGCAGCCCAGCACGTCGACGAAGAACCGGGTGGCCTCGTCCAGGTCGGGCACGGTGAACCCGACGTGGTCGAGCCGGCGCAGCCCGGACAGGGTCACGGCTGCCTCCTTCCGTCCCATCGACACGACTCGGCAATGGATCCAATAGCTACTATCGCGGCCAATGGCAATCGATGTCCAGGCCTCGGGGTCTGGAAAGTGGATCCGATCCGTGCGAGGCTCCATCCGACGTGGCAGGAGGTCGCGATGACCGTGCACCGCACACCCGACGCCGGCGCCCCCTGGGTGGAGGTCGCCGTCACCGACGAGGACTGGGACGCCGCCGACCCGGGGCTGCTGTCCGCGATGTTCGGCCAGCTGGTGCTGATCCGGACCTTCGAGGAGTACGTCCTCTCGCTGGCCGGCGCCGGCCTCGTGCACGGCCCGGCGCACTCCAGCATCGGCCAGGAGGGTGGCGCGGTCGGCTCCGTGCTCGCCCTCGGCGCCGAGGACATGGTCAACGGCTCGCACCGCGGCCACCACCAGTTCCTGGCCAAGGCCCTGGCCTACGTCGCCCCGAAGGGGTTCGACCTGGTCGAGGGCGTCGGCGACGACGTCCGCACGGTCGTGCTGCGCACGCTGGCCGAGATCTGCGGTCTGGACCGCGGCTACAGCCACGGCCGCGGCGGCTCGATGCACCTGCAGTGGAAGGAAGCCGGCGCGATGGGCACCAACGCCATCGTCGGCGGCGGCGTGCCGATGGCGGCCGGGTTCGCCTGGTCGGCCAAGCACGCCGGCACGGACGCGGTCTCGGTGACCTACTTCGGCGACGGCGCCGCCAACATCGGCTCCACCCTGGAGAGCTTCAACCTGGCCGCCGCCTGGAAGCTGCCGGTCTGCTTCTTCGTGGAGAACAACCACTACGCGGTCTCCACCACGGTCGACGAGGCCACCGGCGAGCCCCGGCTGTCCGCCCGCGGGCCCGGCTTCGGCATCGCCAGCTGGCGGGTCGACGGGATGGACCCGCTGGCCGTGCACCTGGCCATGCGCGAGGCCGTCGAGCACATGCGGGCCGGGAACGGGCCGGCGCTGGTCGAGGCCGACACGTACCGGTTCTTCCACCAGAACGGGCCGTTCCCGGGCAGTGCCTTCCGCTACCGCACCAAGGAGGAGGAGGCGGCCTGGCGGGAGCGCGACCCGGTCACCCGCATCGGCGACCAGCTCGTCCGGCGCGGGCTGATGTCGCGCGAGCGCGTCGAGGAGTCGGTGGCGGCGGCCGAGCGGCTGCTGGCCGAGGTCGGCGACGTGCTGCTGGAGCCGCTGCCGGGCGGCAAGCCCGGGCAGCGGCAGATCCGCCCGGCCGAGTGGCCCGATCCGTCCTATGTGGACGTCGGCGTCCGCGGCGACCTGTCCGAGTTCGAGGGCGCCCGGTACGAGTTCACCGGCTCGATCCGCGAGGACACCCCGTTCATCGAGGCGGTCGCGGCCGTGATGGGCCGGCGCCTGGACACCGACGAGCGGGTCCTGGTCATGGGCGAGGACGTGCACCGGCTCAACGGCGGCACCAACGGCGCCACCCGCGGCCTGAAGGACGCCCACCCGGACCGGGTGCTGGGCACCCCGATCAGCGAGAACTCGTTCACCGGGCTGGCCGGCGGCATCGCCGTCGACGGCCGCTACCGCCCCGTCGTCGAGCTGATGTACGCGGACTTCATGTGGGTCGCGGCCGACCAGCTGTTCAACCAGGTCGGCAAGGCCCGGCACATGTTCGGCGGGACCGGCGCGGTGCCGTACGTGTTGCGCAGCAAGGTCGCGACGGGCACCGGTTACGGCTCCCAGCACTCGATGGACCCGGCCGGCATCTTCGCGACCGCGCCGGGCTGGCGGATCGTGGCACCGTCCACTCCGTACGACTATGTCGGGCTGATGAACTCGGCGCTGCGGTGCGAGGACCCGGTGATCGTGCTGGAGCACGTGGACCTCTACACCTCGACCGGTCCCGGCCCGGTCGACGACCTCGACTACTGCCTGCCGGTCGGGAAGGCCGCGGTCCGGCGGGAGGGCGCCGCCCTGACGATCGTGTCCTACCTCGGAATGGTGGCCGAGACCCTCGCCGCCGTCGAGGAGACCGGCATCGACGCCGAGGTGATCGACCTGCGCTGGCTCGACCGGGCCAGCCTGGACTGGGACACCCTGGGCGAGAGCGTCCGCAAGACCAACCGGGTCCTCATCGTCGAGCAGGGACCGGTCGGGACCTCGTACGGCGGGTGGCTGGCCGACGAGATCCAACGGCGGCTGTTCGACTGGCTGGACCGGCCGATCGACCGGGTCACCGGCGGGGTGGCGTCCCCCAGCATCAGTAAGGTGCTGGAGCGGGCGGCGATCGCCAAGCGCGAGGAGGTCGCCGTCCGGCTGACCGAGATCGAGCGCGAGATCGGGGGCGCCTGAGATGGCCCGGCTGTTCCGGATGCCCGAGGTCGCGGCGAACACGCTCGAGGCGACGCTGTCGGAGTGGTTGCTGACCGAGGACACCGCCTTCGCCGACGGCGACTCGATCGCCACCGTGGAGACCGACAAGGCCTCGGTCGACGTGCCGGCCGAGGGCGACGGCGTGATGGTCCGGACGCTCGTCCGACCGGGCGCGACGGTCGCCGTGGGCGCGCCGATGGCCTTGATCGCGGCGCCGGGCGAGGTCATCGACGACGTCGGCGCGGTGCTGGCGGAGCTCGGCGGGTCCGACGTGCAGGAGCCGCTGGACGATCCTGACAGCGAGGTCGAGCTGAACGGGCAGGCGGCGCCGACCGACATCGTCGGGCCGGCGGATCCTCCTGCTCCGGTGCCGAACGGGAACGGCCGGATCCTGTCCAGTCCGCTCGCCCGCCGGCTGGTGAAGGAGCACGGACTGTCCATCGAGGACCTGACCGGCACCGGTCCGGGTGGCCGGATCGTCCGCGACGACGTCCGCCGGGCCGTCGAGGCCAGGCAGGACGCGCCCGGGTCGGCCGCGCCGGACGCCGAGCCCGCGTCGGCACCGGCCTCCGGCGTCGCGCCGGTGTCGGGTGCCGGGCCGGCGCAGGGTGCCGGCCGGGGTGCCGCCGCGCGGACGCCGGCGAGCACCGCGTACGAGGACATCCCGCACTCGCGGATGCGGCGGGCGATCGCGTCCCGGCTGGCCGAGAGCAACCGGGAGGCGCCGCACTTCGCGATCCGCGGCACCGCCCGGGTCGACGAGCTGCTGGCGCTGCGGGCGAAGCTCAACTCCGGCGACGGCCCCAAGATCTCGATCAACGACCTCGTCGTCACCGCGGTGGCCCGGACCCACGCGGCGCTGCCGGCGCTGAACGTGGTCTGGACCCCGGACGCGGTCCGCCGGTTCGCGGCGGTCGACGTCGGGGTCGCGGTCGCCACCGAACGCGGGCTCGTCACCCCGGTGCTGCGCGGCGCCGACAGCCTGACCGTCTCCGCCGTGGCCCGCGCGAATGCCGACTTCGCCGAGCGGGCCCGGGCCGGCACGCTGCGCCCGGACGAGCTCGAGGGCGGCACGATCACGGTCTCGAACCTCGGCGGCTACGGCATCGAGGACTTCACCGCGGTGCTCAACCCGCCGCAGGCGGCGATCCTCGCGGTCGGCGCGGCCCGGCCGGAGGCGGTCGTGACCGACGGCGAGCTCGGCGTCGCGACCGTCCTGCACGTGACGCTGACCGTCGACCACCGGCCGATCGACGGCGCGGTCGCGGCCCGCTGGATGGCCGCCTTCCTCGCGCTGGTCGAGGAACCGGTGCGGATCCTCGCCTGAACCGCGGGCGCCGGCACCGGCCGGCCGAATCCGGCGCCGGCTCCCCCCTGCCGAACGATCCCGGACGTGATGAAGGAGCAGCCATGCCCGACGCCGAAGTCGAGACCGCCCTGCGGCACTGGGCCCCGCGCCTGATCCAGAACGGCGTCGACTACAACGACATGGTCGCGACCGTGGCCCGGATCGACACCTGGGCCCAGTGGCTGCCGGAGTGGAACCGGACCGCCGACGAGCAGGCCACGTTCGCCCGCGAGGCCGACGAGGCCGGCCACGCGCTCACCGCCGGGCAGGCCTGGCGGCGGGCCTCGGTCAACCGGCACTTCGGCAAGTTCGTCTGGATGCTCGACCTCGACCTCGCCCGCGCGGCCACGCTGCGCTCGGTCGAGGAGACCCGGACCGCGCTGGCCCGGCTGGACCCGACCGCGCAGCGGCTGGAGATCCCCATCCCCGGCGGCACCGCGTACGCGAACCTGCGCCGGCCGACCGGTGTCGACCGGACCCCGTACGTGGTGATCATCCCGGGACTGGACTCCACCAAGGAGGAGTTCTTCTACTTCGAACAGTCCTTTCTGGACCGCGGGCTCGCGACGGTCGCGCTGGACGGCCCCGGCCAGGGCGAGACCGGGCTGGCCGTCCCGATCCGGCCGGACTACGACACGGCCGTGAGCCCGCTGCTGGACCTGCTGGCCGCCCGCACCGACCTCGACCACGACCGGGCCGGCATCGCCGGGGTGAGCCTGGGCGGCTACTACGCGCCGCGGGCGGCCGCGTTCGAGCCGCGGTTCGTCGCGGTGGCCGGCATCAGCGGCCCGTTCTGCTTCGGCGACATGTGGGACGACCTGCCGCCGATGACCCGGGCGACGTTCGTGGTGAAGTCGGGTGCCCGCGACGACGCCGAGGGCCACCGCATCGCGTCCACTCTGGACCTGGCCGGCGTCTGCGAGCGCATCAAGGTCCCGGCCCTGTACGTCACCGGCGCGCTGGACCGCCTCATCCCGTGGAAGCAGACCGAGCGCCAGGCCACCGAGACCCCGGACGGCACCTTCGTCTGCTTCCCGGACGGCAACCACGGCGTCTCCAACCTGCCGTCGAAGGCCCGCCCCCTGATCGCCGACTGGATGGCAGACCAGTTGGGGGCGACAACCGGCTGAGCCGGCTGCGCTTCAGCGGGTGAGGAGGGCGTGCAGGGCCGTGGTGGTGGCGTGGACGACTTCGGCGGGGTCCACTGTGGTCAGTCGGCCGGAGCGTTTGAGGATGTGGCCGTCGACGACGACGGTGTCGACGTTCTGGGCGCCGGCGGCGAGGGCGAGCGTGTTGGCCGGGTCGGTGACCGGCGCGGTGGCCAGGTCGTCGACCCGGACCAGGATGAGGTCGGCCCGTTTGCCCGGGGTGAGCGAGCCGGTGACGTCGCCGAGGCCGAGCGAGCGGGCTGCGTCGATCGTGGCCATCTCCAGCACCCGCCGGGTGCTGACCGCCAGCTCCTGCTCGGCATGCGCGCGCAGCAGGCCGGTGGTCAGCCGCAGCACCGACCAGAGATCCGCCGTCCCGGTCAGCGAGAGGGTGTCGTTGGAGAGGGTCAGCAGCACGCCGCTGTCCACGAGCTCCTTGACCGGCGGGATGCCGTAGCCGATGAGCAGCTCCGACCAGGGGCTGATGCTGACCGAGGCGCCGCTGTCCCGGACCGCGGCGCGTTCGCCCGCGGTGGTGTAGAGCGCGTGCACAAGCTGGACGTGCGGGCCGAGCATGCCGAAACGGTCGAGCTGCTCGATCATCCGCAGCGCGCCGAGCGCGCGGGTCGAGTTCACGTGGTAGCTCACCGGCAGGCCCAGTCCGCGGGCAGCCTCGTACTCCGGGCGGAACACGCTCTGCGGCGACTGCCCCGGCGCCCGGCCGGCGAACCCGAGGTGCAGCAGCGGCAGTCGGCCCGCGTCGAACCACTCCCGCCGCACGCGCGCGAGCTCGGCCAGGTCGTTGAGCTCGTCGACCGGCCGGCCCTGCGGACCCCCGTACGAGAACCGCCCGCGCAGGCCGATCTCCTGGTGCGCACGCAGGTTCTCGTCGGCGTACGCGGGGGAGCGGAGGTTGTGGGCCCAGTCGTGCACGGTGGTGATGCCGGTGTTCAGCGCGTCCACGAGCCCGAGCCGGACGCCGTGGTAGACGTCGAGCGGCCGGCAGCGCACGCCGTTGGCGAGGTTGAGCGGAAAGTACGCGGTCTGCGCAGACGTGCTCGACATCGACCGGTAGAGCGTCGTCCAGAGATGCCAGTGCGTGTCGACGAGCCCGGGCATGACCACCGTGCCCGTGCCGTCCAGCCGGGGCGCGCCGGTCTCCAGCCGCCGGCCGACGGCGGCGATCCGGCCGTCCCGGACGTGCACCTCGCCGTCGGGCAGGTCGCCGAGCTCCGGGTCCATCGTCAGGACGTACGCGCCGCTGACGACGAACTCCTCGGCCACGACGGCAGGAAACCTCGACCCCGACGGTTTGTCGAGCCCCGATAGACTTCGAACCCGACCGCCTACGACCTTCGAGGTGACCATGTCGTCGTATTCGGTGGCCGTGATCGCGGGCGACGGGATCGGACCCGAGGTCGTCGCACCGGCGATCGAGCTGGTCGACCGGGTCGCCGGGGCGTACGGCTCCGGCGTCGAATGGACCCACTTCCCCTGGGGTTCGGACCACTACCGCGCGCACGGCCGGATGATGCCCGCGGACGCGCTGGACCAGTTGCGCCCGTACGACGCGTTGTTCTTCGGCGCCGTCGGCGCGCCCGACATCCCCGACACGGTGACCCTCTGGGGTCTGCTCATCCCGATCCGGCGCGGCTTCGAGCAGTACGTGAACCTCCGGCCGGTGCGGCACATCGAGGGCGTGCCGAGCCCGCTGGCCGCGCCGCAGGGCATCGACCTGGTCATCGTGCGGGAGAACTCCGAGGGTGAGTACTCCGACGTCGGCGGGCGGAAGCAGATCGGCACCCCGGACGAGTACGCCGCCCAGGAGACCCGGTTCACCCGCCGTGGCACCGAGCGCATCGCCCGATATGCGGCCGAGCTGGCGCTGCGCCGCAGCGGCAAGCTCACCTCGGCGACCAAGTCCAACGGGATCCTGCACACGATGCCGTACTGGGACGAGGTGGTGGCCGAGACGGTCGCCCGGTACGAGGGCGTCGAGCTGCGCCCGATCCTCATCGACGCGCTCGTGGCCGCGCTGGTGCAGCGGCCGCAGCAGTTCGACGTGATCGTCGGGTCGAACCTGTTCGGCGACATCCTCTCCGACCTCACCGCCGCCTGCGTCGGGTCGCTCGGGCTGGCCCCGAGCGCGAACCTCAACCCCGAGCGGGAGTTCCCGTCGATGTTCGAGCCGGTGCACGGCTCCGCGCCGGACATCGCCGGGCAGGGCGTGGCCAACCCGATGGCCCAGTTCTACTCGGCCGCGATGATGCTCGACCACCTCGGCGAGCCGGCCGCGGCCGCGGCGATCAGCGCCGCGGTGGACGCGGTGCTCCGCGACGGCATCCGCTCCCGCGACCTCGGCGGGACGGCCGGTACGACCGAGGTCACCGAGGCCGTACTGACCCGCCTCACGCTCCCCGGCCGACGCGGCTGACGCGGCCGACGCGCCTGACGCGTGACGCGCCTGACGCGGCGACGCGGCTGCCGCTGCCGGCCGACCGTCAGGCCGGGTCGTCAGGCGGCGCGGGGGAGCGCAGCCGGGACCGGCGTCGGGTCAGCGCGTCCCGCTCGGCCACGTTCGTGGCCAGCGCGGCCGCGGCGGCGTACCCGGCCGCGGCCGCCTCGATGTCGCCGGCCAGCTCCAGCAGGTACGCCCGGACCGCGTCCAGCCGCGGCAGCCCGGCCAGCCGCTCGTCGTCCAGCACCGCCAGGCCGGCGGCCGGTCCGTGCACCATCCCGGCCGCGACGGCCCGGTTGAGCGTGACCACCGGGCTGCCGGTCATCCGCTCCAGCAACCCGTACAGGGCCAGGATCTGGGCCCAGTCGGTGTGCGACGCGGACGGGGCCCGGTCGTGCACGGCCGCGATCGCCGCCTGCAGCTGGTATTCGCCGACCGCGCCGCGGGCCATCGCCTGGTCCAGCAGCGTCAGCCCTTCGGCCACCACGGACACGTCCCAGCGGCCGCGGTTCTGCTCCGGCAGCGGGATCGGCTCGCCGTCCGGGCCGGTGCGAGCCCGGCGGCGGGCGTCCAGCAGCAGCATCAGCGCGAGCAGGCCGGTCGCCTCCGCGTCGTCCGGCCGCAGCCCGTGCAGCAGCCGGGTGAGCCGGATCGCCTCGTCGGCGAGCTCGGCCCGGTGCAGCTCCCGGCCGCCACTGGCCGCGTACCCCTCGTTGAAGATGAGGTAGAGCACGTGCAGGACCTGGCGCAGCCGGGCTTCCTGCTCGTCCGGCGCCGGCAGCCGGAACGGCTCGTCCGAGGACCGGATGGTCTTCTTGGCCCGGCTGATCCGCTGCGCCATCGTCGCCTCCGGCACCAGGAACGCGGCCGCGATCTCGGCCGTGCTCAGCCCGCCGACCGCCCGCAGCGTCAGCGCGATGGCCGACGCGGCGCTCAGCGCCGGGTGGCAGCAGAGGAACAGCAGGATCAGCGTGTCGTCCCGGTCCGGTACGTCCGGCGCCGGCGGCTCCCGGTGCACCAGCTCCTCCCGGTCGCGCCGGGACCGCTCGCTGCGGACCGAGTCCAGCAGCTTGCGGCTCGCGGTCCGGATCAGCCAGCCCAGCGGCTGCTCCGGGACCCCGTCCCGGCTCCAGTGCACCGCGGCCGTGAGGAGCGCCTCCTGGACGGCGTCCTCACAGGCGTCGAACTGCCCGTACCGCCGGACGAGTACGCCGAGGACCTGCGGCGCCAGCTCGCGCAGCAGGTCCTCGACGGCGGACACGACCCTCAGCGGGGCTCACTCACCTGCTGCAGGAACTCCTGCATGCCGGCCGCGTCCGACGGTCCCTCCTCCATCAGCCGGCGGACCTGGATCGGCTGCTGGGTCGGCTTCCCGCCCGGTCCCGGCACCGCGGAGACCAGCGCGGCGATCTCGAGCGCCCGGGCCTCGGACTCCACGTCCACGATCTGGAAGCCGGCGATCCACTCCTTGAACTCCTGGAACGGTCCGTCGGTGACCACCGGCGCGATCCCGTCCGAGGTCACGATCTTGGCCAGGTCGGGTCCGGTGAGGACCGTCGAGCCGACCAGCTCGCCGCTGGCGACGAGCTCGTCGTTCAGGGCCCGGTAGTAGTCCAGGTGCGCGGTGACCTCCTCCGGTTCCCACTCGGTCATCGGCGTGTCGACCACGCCGCTCTGGAAGTCGACCGCCAGCAGGTATCGCGTCATCGTTCCCCTCGTTCCCGTGGTGTGCCCAGCGTGGCACTCTCACCCCGGTAACGGAGCCGCCCGCGCCGTCTCGACATCGGCGCCCGTGCCAGAGTGGGGCGCATGTCGGGAACCCTGTTCCGGGACGCGGCGCTCGCCGACGGCACCGGCCCGCAGCTGCGCCTCGGGGTCAGCGTGCTGGTCGAGGACGACCGGATCCGCTGGATCCGGCCCAGCGACGACGAGCCCGATCCCGGGCCCGATGCCGAGGTCGTGGACGCCTCCGGCTGCACGATCGTGCCCGGCCTGGTCGACAGCCACAGCCACCTCACGCTGCCCGGCGGCGCGCACTGGATCGACCGGGCCTTCGACCCCCCGGACCGGCTGGCCCGGGTGGCGGAGGACAACGCCCGGCTGCTGCGCTCGGCCGGGGTGCGCTGGGCCCGCGACGTCGGCTCGCCGACCGGCGCCGACCCGGTCGACGGCCGGGTACGGGCGCTGGCGCTGGGGTTGCGGGACCGCTGGGCCGGCGACCGGCACTACCCGTACGTGCGGGCGGCCGGGACCTGGGTGGTCCGGACCGGCGGCCTGCCGGGCGGGCTCGGGGTCGAGGTCTCCGACGGCGACGGGCTGCTCGCGGCGGTGACCCGGCAGCTCGACGACGGCGCCGACCTGGTCAAGCTCTACCTGGACGGGCCGGACCCGGAGACCTCGCCGTTCACCGCCGACGAGGTCCGGGCCGCGGTCGCGTTCGCGCACGGGCGCGGGGCGAAGGTCGCCGCGCACTCCGGCCAGCTGGCCGGCGCGCGGGCCGGGGCGGAGGCCGGCGTCGACTCGCTGGAGCACGGGTTCCAGCTCGACGCGGACGCGGTCGCCGCGATGGCCGCGAACGGGGTCGCGCTGGTCTCGACCTTGTCCGTACTGGAGTCGTGGCGGTCGTTCGGCCGGACGACCGCGCTGCCGCGGTTCGCCGAGCAGGAGGGCCGGGCCCGGATCGCCGAGCGGCGGGAACGGGCCCACGAGAGCGTCCGGCTGGCCGCGGCCGCGGGCGTGCTGATCGCGGCCGGCACCGACTTCGGCGGCGGCTCGACCCGGGCCAACCAGCTCGCCTGGGAGGTCGAGTGCCTGGTCGCGGCCGGGCTGGAGCCCTGGCGGGCGCTGGCCGCGGCCACCCGCAACGGCGGCGTACTGCTGGGCGAGCCCGAGGCCGGCGTGCTGCGCGAGGGTGGGCCGGCCGACCTCGTCCTCGTCCACGGAGACCCGCTCTCCGACCCGGCCGCCCTCTGGCGCGTCTGGCGGGTCCACTAGCGGCCGGTTGCCTGACAACGGCAGGTACGCCGGGAGAAGGCGGAGGATTCAGGTCACGGCGATGAGCCAGAACGATGTCCGGACCGTGTCCTGAGGCGGGATCACCGGTCCGATCGGCGGGAGGCGACCCGGCTCGCGGTCGCTGGCGTCGGTCAGTCTGCCCGTCATACAATCCAAGGACCGCGGACCACTCCGGCCAGGCCGCTGGGCCGCGGTGACCGCGGCGACGGTGCCCACGGTCCGGACGGGTACTTGCTCAAGCAGACGGTGTACGTCCGATACTGAGAGCCGGGCTTTCGACAACCGGCAGACGGGATGGATGCATGACGGCGGGGATCCTGGACGGCAATGCGACGCTGGCGACGATCAAGGCGGAACTCGCCGGCCGGGTCGCCACCCTGCGCGAGCGCGGGGTGGTGCCCGGGCTCGGCACGGTCCTGGTCGGTGACGACCCCGGCAGCCGCTGGTACGTCAACGCCAAACACAAGGACTGTGCCGAGATCGGGGTCAACTCGATCCGGCGCGAGCTGCCGGCGACCGCGACGCTGCCCGAGGTGCTCGCGGTCGTCGACGAGCTCAACGCCGACCCGGACTGCACCGCGTTCCTGGTGCAGCAGCCGACCGGGCTGGACGAGTTCGCGATCCTGTCCCGGGTGGACCCGGTCAAGGACGTCGACGGGCTGCACCCGTTCAACCTCGGCGCGCTGGTGCTGGGGGAGGCGGCGCCGGTGCCGTGCACGCCGGCCGGCATCATCGAGTTGCTGCGCCGCTACCAGGTGCCGATCGCGGGCGCGGAGGTCGTGGTCATCGGCCGCGGCATCACCGTCGGCCGGCCGCTGGGCCTGATGCTCACCCGGCGCTCGGAGAACGCGACCGTGACGCTCTGCCACACCAAGACCCGCGACCTGGCCGCCCACACCCGTACCGCCGACATCGTGGTCGCGGCCGCGGGCTCACCCGGACTGATCACGAAGGACATGGTCAAGCCGGGCGCCGCGGTGCTGGACGTCGGGGTCAGCCGGGTCGACGGCAGGATCGCCGGCGACATCGCCCTGGACGTGGCCGAGGTGGCGGGCTGGTTCGCGCCGAACCCGGGCGGGGTCGGGCCGATGACCCGGGCGCTGCTGCTGTCCAACGTCGTCACCGCGGCCGAACGGCAGGCCGCACCCGCACCGGTCGGGTGACGTCATGCGCGTCGCGCTGACCGGGCCGACCGGCAAGCTGGGCCGCCGCATCGCGGCCCGGCTGTCGGCGGCCGGGGTGCCGCAGCTGCTGGTGGCCCGCGACCCGAAGCGGCTGCCGGACCTGCCCGGCGCGCTCAGGCGCGGTCCGGCCGTGTATCTGGACCGGGCCGCGATGCGGGCGGCGGTCGACGGCGCCGACACGCTGCTGCTGATCTCGGCCAACCTCTCCGGCCGCCGGCTGCTGGAGCACTCCACCGCCATGCAGGCGGCGCTGGAGGCGGGGGTCGAGCGGATCCTGTACGTCTCGCTCCTCGGCGCCGCCCCGGACGCCACCTACGTCAACTGCCGGGACCACTGGCAGACCGAGCAGTTCCTGGCCGGTCTCGGGGTGCCGTACGGGATCCTGCGGGCCGGCTTCTACTCCTCGATGATCCCGGGGCTGGCCGACCGGGACGGCGTGCTGCGCGGCCCGGCCGGCGACGGGCGGGCGAGCCTGGTCGCGCACGACGACCTCGCCGACGTCGCGGTGGCGATCGTGCAGGACGAGCTCAGGTGCGAGATCGTGCCGGCCACCGGGCCGTCCGCGGTGACGCTCGCGGAGGCGGCGGCGCAGGCCACCCGCGCGCTCGGCCGGCCGTACTCGTTCCGGTCCGAGTCCGCCGCGCAGTCCTACGCCTGGCGGATGGCCGAGCCCGGCGCGGACGAGACCTCGGTCCGCGGCTGGATCAGCTGGTACGAGGCGATCGCGGCCGGGGAGGCCGATCTGGTCACCGACGCGGTGCCGCGGCTGGCCGGGCACCCGGCCCTCACGGTCGAGGAGAACCTGCGGCGGGCGTGACGTACGGGTCCAGCGGTCCGACCTGCTCGCCCCGCACGATCGGCGTGCAGCTGACCGGGAAGTCGGCCACAACCGAGTAGCCGGCGTCCGCGGCCCGGCGCAGGAACTCGTCCAGGTGGTCCATCGCCCCGCTCGGCAGTTCGTGCGCGAGCAGCACCGAGTGCTCGTACCGGGCGGCCTGGGCCAGCGCGCGGGCGGGCCAGGTCCGGGTGTTCTCCCAGTCCCGCGGCTCCAGGTTCCAGAGCGCCAGCGTGCTGCCCCCGGACTTGAGCAGCTGCACCGCGGCCGGGCTGAGCAGCCGCTGGTCCTTCACGCCCATGCCGGTCGGGCGGAAGTAGCGCTCGGGTCCGGCCAGCCCGGCCAGCAGCCGCTGGGTCCGCCCGATCTCCTCCTCCGCGGCCGCCGCCGGGTCCTCGGCCCAGCCCGGCGGGACGGTGTGGGTGTACGTATGGTTGCCGATCCGGTGACCCTCGGCCAGCGCCCGCTCGGCCAGCGCCCGGCGCTCCCGGATCCGCCAGCTTGGAGCCGATCACGAAGAGGGTCGCGGGAGCCTCATGCCGGGCCAGCGCGGCCAGCACGGACGGGTCACGTCCGGCTCGGGGCCGTTGTCGAAGGACAGCGTGATCCGGGCGGGCACGGCGGCTCCGGAAGAGTACGGGCGGGCGTGGTTTCTGTCGTACAAGCATACAACTGTCTGTAACACGACTGCGGTACGATACTCGCGGCTCACGAGCCTGGAGGACGGACGGATGATCAGCCCGGATGTGTTGCGTGTCGAACGGACCCCCGCCCCTATCAGGGCGCAGGTCCTGGACAACCTGCGCCAGGCGATTTTGGACCGTCACTTCGTGCCGGGTCAGCGGCTGATCGAGCGCGAGCTCGTCGAGCTGACCGGCGTGTCCCGGACCAGCGTGCGCGAGGCGCTGCGGGAGCTGGCCGCGGAGGGCCTGGTCTCCACGATCCCGAACAAGGGGACCGTGGTGGCGACGTTGAGCGCCGAGGAGGCCCGCCAGCTCTACCAGGTCCGCTCGGTGCTCGAGGGTCTGGCCGGCAAGCTGTTCGTGGAGAACGCGTCGCCGGCCCAGCGCCGGGCGCTGGCCAAGCAACTGACCGCGATCGAGCGGCTGGCGGCCAGGGACGCCTCGATCCTGGAGGCCAAGGACCGCTTCTACGACATCCTCTTCGTCGGCGGCGGCAACCTCGCGCTGCACCAGACCGCGGCCAGCCTGCACGCGCGGGTGCGGGCGCTGCGCTCGCTGTCGCTGTCCCTGCCCGGCCGCTCCCGCAAGAGCGTGGCCGAGTTGCGGGAGCTGCTGGAGGCGATCGACAACGACGACGCGGAGAAGGCGGCGCGGGCCTGCCGGCGGCACGTGGCCAGCGCCGGCGCCGCCGTCACCCAGGCCCTCAGCGCCCTGACCTGAGCCGGGTCACCCCCGGAAACGCGAACCGGCGGCGGGTCCTGCTCGGAAGGACCCGCCGCCGGAGTGCGATGCGCCTCAGCGCTTCCAGAGTTCCTTGCTGGCGATCTCCGCGCCCGCCGCCATCGCCGACAGCTTGGCCCAGACGATCTCGGCGTGCCCGACCCGGGAGCCGATCCCGCAGTCGCGTGCGCCCGGCACCTGGGCAACGCCCGCAGGACCGGGCTGGCCAAGCTGGCCGCGCTGGAGAACATGCCCTCCACAGTGGACCGGAGCTGACACGCATGGGGTTGACGCCCGAGCAGCAGAAGATCAAGGCCGAGTTCGTC
>DASYKU010000059.1 GCA_035995165.1 Mycobacteriales bacterium | reverse complement strand
CGTCGGCCGACCCCCGTCCCGTCGTGGCCGCTGGGGTTTTCTCGCACGTTTCCAACCGGCCGCCGGAGCCGCTGTTAGTGGCCCGTGAGAAAAGGCGGGACCGCCGTTAGCGTGTCGTGAGAACCGTTGTCCGGCGCTTCCGGCCGAGAGCAAGGTCGCCTCTCGGAACCGAGCGGCGAAGGAGCGGAACAGTGGGTGACGATGGGCTGCGGGCCCCCGACCGGGGCTCCGCGGGTCTGCTGGCCTTGACCGGACTCTTCGCGTCCGTGGCCGTGTGCGGCATTCCCGGGTACGCCGAATCGGCGACCCGCATCGCCGCCGAGGTCGGTGTGCTGGCGGTCGTCGTTGGCGTCATCGGCGTCGAGAGCACCGCCGGAGCCGGTCTGTTCGTCGTTCTCTCGTCGCTGCTGTCGCTGAACGGCTTCGTCGAGGACCGGTACGGCCAGCTCGGCTGGCATCCCGCGACGGACCTGCGGGCGGCCGCGGTGCTCTGCGGCGCCTGGGTCCTCGCGTACGCGGCCCGCAGGGGTGTCGACCGGAGCCGGCGTCACCACGCCCGGTCCCTGACCTATCACGCTCCGCATTGGGCGGAAGAACTGGATCCGGAGGATGGAGATCGATGAGCGACATCGCGTTCGTCGTGCTGACACTCGCGCTGTTCGGGGTGTTGGCACTGGTGCTGCGGGGGGTCGAGCGGCTGTGACCGCCGACAACCTGGTCGGCCTCGTGCTGGCTGCCGTGGTCGCAGTGTTCCTGCTGGTGGCCCTGCTCTTCCCGGAGCGTTTCTGACATGAACACCACCACCGCCGCGATCGTCACGGTCGCCGTGCTCGTCGCCGTGCTTGCCGCGCTGCACGTGCCTGTCGGCGACTACATGGCCCGGGTCTACTCCAGCAAGCACCACCTGCGGGTGGAACGCGGCGTCTACCGGCTGGTCGGGGTCGACCCCGAGCGCGGGCAGGCCTGGGGTGTGTACGCCCGCAGCGTGCTCGCCTTCTCCGCGGTCTCCGTGCTCTTCCTCTACCTGTTCCAGCGGGTGCAGTCCCACCTGCCGCTGAGCCTCGGCTTCAGCAATGTCACGCCGGCGCTTGCCTTCAACACCGCGGTCTCGTTCGTGACCAACACCAACTGGCAGGCGTACTCCGGCGAGTCGACCATGGGCCACCTCGTTCAGATGGCCGGCCTGGCGGTGCAGAACTTCGCGTCCGCCGCCGTCGGCATGGCGGTCGCGATCGCCCTGGTCCGCGGGTTCGCGGCCCGCAAGGGCGAGCAGCAGCTCGGCAACTTCTGGGTCGACCTGACCCGGACCTGCCTGCGGATCCTGCTGCCGGTCGCTGTGGTCGGCGCCGTCGTCTTCGTCGGCGCCGGCATGGTGCAGAACTTCTCCGCCGGCACCACGGTCAACACGCTGGCCGGCGCGGCCCAGACGGTCACCGGCGGCCCCGTCGCCAGCCAGGAGGTCATCAAGGAGCTCGGCACCAACGGCGGCGGTTTCTACAACGTCAACTCGGCCCACCCGTTCGAGAACCCGACCAGCTGGACCAACGCCCTACAGATCCTGCTGATCCTGCTGATCAGCTTCTCGCTCCCCCGGACCTTCGGCAAGCTCGTGGGAGACAAGCGACAGGGCTTCGCGATCGTGGCGGTGATGGCGGTGATCCTGACCGGCAGCCTGGCCGTCAACGAAGCGGCGCAGAGCGTCCATCACGGCACGGTCCCGCAGGCGGTCGGCTCAGCCAGTGAGGGCACCGACACCCGCTTCGGGGTGCCCCAGTCCGCGGCGTTCGCGACCGCGACCACAGGCACGTCGACCGGGGCGGTGGACTCCTTCCACGACTCGTACACCGCCATCGGCGGCGCGACGCTGCTGTTCAACATGATGCTGGGCGAGGTCGCACCGGGCGGCACCGGCTCCGGCCTGTACGGGATCCTCATCCTCGCGATCATCACCGTATTCGTCGCCGGGCTGATGATCGGGCGAACACCGGAGTATCTCGGGAAGAAGATCGGCTCCCGGGAGATGCGGCTGGCCTCGCTCTACCTGCTGACGACGCCGATGATCGTGCTGGTCGGCACCGGGATCGCGATGGCCCTGCCGGGCGAGCGCGCGAGCATGCTCAACTCCGGCCCGCACGGCCTGTCCGAGGTGCTCTACGCGTTCACGTCGGCCGGCAACAACAACGGCTCGGCCTTCGCCGGCATCAGCGTCAACACCACCTGGTACAACACCGCGCTCGGCGTCGCCATGCTCGCCGGCCGGCTGCTGCCGATCGTGCTGGTGCTCGCGCTGGCCGGGTCGCTGGCCCGGCAGCGCCCGGTGCCGGTCTCGGCCGGCACGCTGCCGACGCACCGCCCGCAGTTCGTCGGCCTGCTCGTCGGCGTCACGGTCATCGTCGTCGCTCTCACCTACTTCCCGGCACTGGCGCTGGGGCCGCTCGCGGAAGGCATCCACTGATGAGCACATCCATACGCGACTCGCAGCCGGTGGCGCAGTCGAACCGTCCACAACGGACGGAGGCCCCCCGGCGGGTGTCCGGCGGGCTGCTCGATCCGGCCCAGCTCTGGCGGTCCACGCCGGGAGCGCTGGCCAAGCTCGACCCGCGGACGCTGTGGCGCAACCCGGTCATGGTCATCGTCGAGATCGGCGCCGTCTTCACCACCGTGCTCGCGGTCCGCGACTCCTCGGTGTTCTCCTGGCTGATCACCGTCTGGCTCTGGCTCACGGTCGTGTTCGCCAACCTGGCCGAGGCGGTCGCGGAGGGCCGGGGCAAGGCCCAGGCCGAGGCGCTGCGCCGGACCAAGACCGACACGATCGCCCGGCGGCTGACGGACTGGACCGACGGCGACGACCCGGCGACGGCGGCGGCGCAGGACGTGGCCGCGCCCCAGCTGGGTCAGGGCGACGTCGTCGTGGTGGAGGCCGGCCAGTTCATCCCCGGCGACGGCGACGTGGTCGACGGCATCGCCAGCGTCGACGAGTCCGCGATCACCGGCGAGTCGGCCCCGGTCATCCGGGAGTCCGGCGGCGACCGGTCCTCGGTCACCGGCGGCACCCGGGTCCTGTCCGACCGGATCGTCGTGCGGATCACCCAGAAGCCCGGCGAGAGCTTCATCGACCGGATGATCGCGCTGGTCGAAGGGGCCTCCCGGCAGAAGACCCCGAACGAGATCGCCCTGAACATCCTGCTCGCCGCGCTCACGATCATCTTCCTGCTGGCGGTCGCCACCCTCCAGCCGCTGGCGATCTTCGCCAAGGCTCAGCAGCCGGGCATCCCGGACTCGGCCACGCTGGACGGCGGCGGCGTGACCGGGATCGTGCTGGTCTCGCTGCTGGTCTGCCTGATCCCGACCACGATCGGCGCGCTGCTGTCGGCGATCGGCATCGCCGGGATGGACCGGCTGGTGCAGCGCAACGTGCTGGCCATGTCGGGACGGGCCGTCGAGGCCGCCGGCGACGTCAACACGCTGCTGCTCGACAAGACGGGCACCATCACCCTCGGGAACCGCCAGGCGACCGGTTTCCTGGCCCTGCCCGGCGTGCCGGAGGGGGACCTGGCCGATGCTGCCCAGCTCTCCAGCCTGGCCGACGAGACCCCCGAGGGCCGCTCGATCGTCGTGTTCGCCAAGGACACGTACGGACTGCGCGAGCGCGGCCCGGGCGAGCTCGTGCACGCCGACTTCGTGCCCTTCACGGCGCAGACCCGGATGTCCGGTGTGGACATGTCCACTTCGGACGGAGTGCGGCAGATCCGCAAGGGCGCCGCGAGCGCCATCGTCGCCTGGGTGTCCGCTCACGGCGGCCGGATCCCCCCGCAGACCGGGGAGTTCGTCGACGGCATCTCCGCCTCCGGCGGCACCCCGCTCCTGGTCGCGGAGGAGGCACACGGCACCGCACGGGTGCTCGGCGTCATCCAGCTCGCCGACGTGGTCAAGCCGGGCATGCGGGAGCGCTTCGACGAGATGCGCCGGATGGGCATCCGTACGGTCATGATCACCGGCGACAACCCGCTGACGGCCAAGGCGATCGCGGACGAGGCCGGCGTGGACGACTTCCTGGCCGAGGCCACCCCGGAGGACAAGCTCGCGCTGATCAAGCGGGAGCAGGCGGGCGGCAAGCTGGTCGCGATGACCGGGGACGGCACCAACGACGCCCCCGCGCTGGCCCAGGCCGACGTCGGCGTGGCCATGAACAGCGGCACGTCGGCGGCCAAGGAGGCCGGCAACATGGTCGACCTCGACTCCGACCCGACGAAGCTCATCGAGATCGTGGAGATCGGCAAGCAGCTGCTCATCACCCGCGGCTCGCTGACCACCTTCTCCATCGCCAACGATGTCGCCAAGTACTTCGCGATCATCCCGGCGATGTTCGTCGCGCTCTATCCCGGCCTGGACACCCTCAACATCATGCGGCTGCACAGCCCCGAGTCGGCCATTCTCTCGGCCGTCATCTTCAACGCGCTGGTCATCGTCGCGCTGATCCCGCTGGCCCTGCGCGGCGTGCGCTACCACCCGTCCAGCGCCGCGAAGATGCTCTCCCGCAACCTCTACCTCTACGGCCTCGGCGGCCTGATCGCCCCGTTCGCCGGCATCAAGATCATCGACCTGCTCGTCCAGTTCATCCCCGGAGTCAGCTGACATGGCCACCCGACTGCCCGGCTGGCTACGCCAGCACCTCGCCGCCGTACGGGCTCTGCTCGTCCTGTCCGTCCTGCTCGGCATCGTCTACCCGCTCGTCATCACCGGCATCGCCCAGCTCCCCGGGATGAAGTCCAAAGCGGACGGTTCGCTCGTCACGGCCGCCGGCCACGACGTCGGCTCGTCCCTGATCGGTCAGGCCTTCACCGACGACAAAGGCGACGCGATCCCGAAGTACTTCCAGTCCCGGCCCTCGGGCGCCGGCGACGGCTACGACCCGACCGCCACCTCGGCCTCCAACCTCGGACCGGAGGACATCGTGGACGTCCCGCCGACGGCGACCGGGGACGACGGCAAGCCCAGCCTGCTCACCCAGGTCTGTGCCCGCAGCCTCGCCGTCGGCACGCTCGAGGGCGTCGACGGCAGCCGCCCGTACTGCACGGCCGGCGGAGTCGGCGCCGTGCTGGCCGTCTCCCACACCGGACCCGGGTACGCCGGCGCCGTCGTCCGGGCGGTCAGCGTGAACGAGTACTGCGGCACCACGCCGACGCCGTTCCTGGCCACGTACGAGGGCGTCGCGGTGCAGTGCCACCGGACCGGCGAGGACATCGCCGGCGAGCAACTGGTGCCGATCCGCGGCAACGCGCCGGCCGACCCCGCCGTTCCGGCGGACGCGGTCACCGCCAGCGGCAGCGGTCTCGACCCGGACATCAGCCCCGCCTATGCGGCCCTGCAGGCGCCCCGCGTCGCCAAGGTCCGCAACCTTCCGGTCGACCGGGTGCGGCAGCTCATCCGCGATCACACAGAGGGCCGCGGGCTGGGTTTTCTGGGCGAGCCCGGGGTCAACGTGCTCCAGCTGAATCTGGAGCTCGACCGCGTCGCCCCCGTGACCTGAGCACGGATGTGGTCGTGATGACGGACGGGGAACAGGTGGTCGCCGAGCCCGCGGAGGGCTCGGCGGCCCACCAGCCGGCGCGCGGGAAGCTGCGGATCTACCTCGGCGCGGCGCCGGGCGTGGGCAAGACGTACGCCATGCTCAACGAGGCGCACCGGCGGCAGGAGCGTGGCGCGGACGTCGTCGTCGCCCTGGTCGAGACGCACGGGCGCTCGCGGACCGCGGCGCTGCTGGACGACCTGGAGGTCCTCCCCCGGCGGGCGGTCGCCTACCGCGGGACCCAGTTCACCGAGCTGGACGTCGCGGGCGTCCTCGCCCGCCGGCCGGAGATCGCGCTCGTCGACGAGCTCGCCCACACCACCGTGCCGGGCGGCCGGCACGGCAAGCGCTGGCAGGACGTCGAGGACCTGCTCGACGCCGGGATCGACGTGCTGAGCACCGTCAACGTGCAGCACCTGGAGTCCCTCAACGACGTCGTGGAGAAGATCACCGGCGTACCGCAGCGTGAGACGGTCCCGGACGAGGTGGTCCGCTCGGCCGACCAGATCGAGCTGGTCGACATCACGCCCGAGGCGCTGCGGCGGCGGATGGCGCACGGCAACGTCTACGCCCCCGACCGGGTCGACGCGGCGCTCGGGAACTACTTCCGGGTCGGCAACCTCACCGCGCTGCGCGAGCTCGCGCTGCTCTGGCTCGCGGGGAAGGTCGACGAGCAGCTCGACCGCTACCGCAGCGAGCACGGCATCGCCGCCACCTGGGAGACCCGGGAGCGGGTGGTGGTCGCTCTCACCGGCGGGAATGAGGGGGACACGCTGATCCGGCGGGCCGCCCGGATCGCGGACCGCAACACCGGCGCGGACCTGCTCGCCGTTCACGTCGTCAGCTCCGACGGGCTCACCGGCGCCGACCCGGGAAACCTGGCCCGCCAGCGAGTGCTCGTCGAGAACCTGGGCGGGACCTACCACCAGGTCGTCGGGGACGACATCGCCCGGTCGCTGCTGACCTTCGCCCGGGCCGAGAACGCCACCCAGCTCGTGCTCGGCGCCTCCCGGCGCGGCCGGCTGGCCCAGATCCTGTCCCCGGGCACCGGCGTCACCACCACCGCGCTGTCCGGGTCGATCGACGTCCACATGGTCACCCACGGCCAGATCGGGCGCGGACGCCGCCGCCTCCCCCGGCTCTCCGCCGGTCTGACCCTGCGCCGGCGGTTGCTCGGCGCGGCCACCGCGGCCGTGCTGCTGCCGCTGCTGACCCTCGTGCTGGTCTCCGTCCGCGGCTCGCTGAACCTGACCAGCGACGTCCTGCTGTTCCTGCTCGCGATCGTCGCCGTCGCGCTCGTGGGCGGCGTCTGGCCGGCCGTAGCCGCCGCGATCGCCGGTTCCCTGCTGCTGAACTACTTGTTCGCGCCGCCGCTGCACGAGTTCACCATCGCCGAGCGCAACAACGCCTTCGCCATCGTCGCGTTCATCACCGTCGCGCTGATGGTCAGCGCGGTGGTCGACCTCGCGGCCCGGCGGACCAGCCAGGCCGCCCGGGCGACGGCCGAGGCGGAGGCGCTCTCGACCGCCGCCGGCGACGTGCTGCGCGGCGAGCGGGCGCTGCCGGCACTGCTCGACCGCGTCCGGGAGACGTTCGGCATGACGTCCGCGACCCTGCTGGAACGGGACGGGAACCCACCCGCGGCGCCGGCCGGGCGCGGACCGGCCGGCCGGGTCTCAGCCGTACCGGAGGCGAGCCGGTCCGCGGCCGGGCGGGCCGGCTGGACGGTGGTGGCGACGTCCGGCACCCAGCCCTGCGCCCGACCCGAGGAGGGCGACACGGAGGTCCCGATCGACGATCTGGTCCTGGTCCTGCGGGGTCGTGTCCTCCCGGCCGAGGACCGCCGGGTGCTGGCCGCGTTCGCCGCCCAGGTCGTGGTCGCGCTACGGCAACGGCGGCTCGCCGACGCCGCCGCCGAGGCCGGACCGCTCGCCGAGGTCGACCGCACCCGCACGGCGCTGCTCGCGGCCGTCAGCCACGACCTGCGCACCCCGCTGGCATCCGCGAAGGCCTCGGTCACCGCGCTGCGCAGCCCGGGGATGCAATGGAAGGACAGCGAGCGGGCCGAGCTGCTGGCCACGGCCGACGAGTCCCTCGACCAGCTCACCCGGCTGGTGAACAACCTGCTCGACATGAGCAGGCTGCAGGCCGGCGCCCTCGCGGTCCACCCCGCGCAGATCGGCATCGACGACGTGCTGCCCGGGGTGCTGGGCGAGCTCGGCCCGGCCAGCCTGCCCGTGCAGGTGCGGCTCCCGGACGACCTCCCGGAGCTCTACGCCGACCCCGGTCTGCTCGAACGCATCCTGGCGAACCTGATCGGCAACGCCTTGCGCCACTCCCCCGCCGACCGGCCCCCGCTCGTGTCCGGCAGCGCCTTCGGTGACCGGGTGGAGCTGCGGGTGGTCGACCGCGGCCCCGGCGTCGCGGAGTCCGACTGGCAACGGATCTTCGTCCCGTTCCAGCGCCTGGGCGACCGCGACAACACCACCGGCGTCGGGCTCGGCCTCGCCCTGTCCCGAGGCCTGGCCGAGGCGATGGGCGGCACGCTGGAGCCGGAGCACACCCCGGGCGGAGGGCTGACCATGGTGCTGTCGCTGCCGGCGCGCGCGGTCGCGGCCCGGCCGCGCAGCGAGGAGGTGGCCGAGGCATGAGCGTGGTCCTGGTCGTCGACGACGAACCGCAGCTGCTGCGGGCGCTCCAGATCACGTTGAGCGCCCGCGGCCACGACGTGCACACGGCCGCCACCGGACGGCGGGCGATCGCCGAGGCCGCTGCCCGGCCGCCGGACCTGGTGATCCTCGACCTCGGCCTGCCCGACATCGACGGCGCCGAGGTCATCAGCAGCCTGCGCGAGCACAGCTCCGTCCCGATCATCGTCCTGTCCGGACGCACCTCGGGTGGCGACAAGGTGGCCGCCCTGGACGCCGGGGCCGACGACTACATCACCAAGCCCTTCGGCATCGAGGAGCTCCTCGCCCGGATTCGGGCCGTGACCAGGCGAGCCGCCGCCGACGGCCCCGCGCCCGCGTTCGAGCTCGGCGACTACCTGGTCGACCTGGGCGCCAGGCGGGTCTCCGCCCGGCAGGACGGCGACCGCGGGGACGTACGGCTCACCCCGACCGAGTGGCGCCTGCTCGACGCACTGGTCCGGCACCCGGGCAAGCTGATCGCCCGCCAGCAGCTGATCACCGACGTCTGGGGTCCGGTCGGATCCGAGGACAGCTCGTCCCTGCGGTTCCACCTCAACCGCCTGCGCCGCAAGCTCGAACCGGATCCGAGCCGGCCCCGGTACCTGATCACCGAACCAGGCATGGGCTACCGATTCCAGCCCTGACCTGTCCGCCGGCACTCCGACGCGGCGGCTCGTGCGAGGTCCCGGACCCAGCACCGGCGACCTGTCATCCTCGGCAACGCCCGGGCGAGGAAGGGCGCGGACACACCAGGGGGACGAGACGTGAGCGCAGGCCCACCGCCGACGCCGGCCGCCGGCCCGCAACCGGGTCCGGGGCCTCGGGCCGCCGCCGCGGCGACGGCCCCGCACGAAGGAACGATCCGGCATCCGGGTCGCGCCGCGGCGACGCTGGGCGCCCTCGGAATCGTCTTCGGTGACATCGGCACCAGTCCCATCTACACGATCCAGACGATCTTCAGCCCGGACGACCCGCATCCCGTGCCCTTGACCACGGACAACGTGTACGGCCTGGTGTCGCTGGTCTTCTGGTCGGTCACGGTCATCGTCACCGTCCTCTACGTCGGCCTGGTGCTGCGGGCGGACAACGACGGCGAGGGCGGCATCCTCTCGCTCATCACGCTGGTCGCCCGGCCGGGCCGCCGCCCGGGCCGGAGATCCCGGGCCCGGACGCTCACGGTGCTGACCGCCCTGGGTGTCCTCGGCGCTTCGCTGTTCCTCGCCGACAGCATGATCACGCCGGCCATCTCGGTGCTGTCCGCCGTCGAGGGGCTGAAGGTGGTCCGGCCCGGCTTCGAGCCGCTCGTCATCCCGGTCACGATCGTCATCATCCTGGCGCTGTTCGCGGCCCAGCGAATAGGGACCGCTCGCGTCGGCCGGGTGTTCGGACCGGTGATGACCCTGTGGTTCCTGGCGATCGGCGCCGCCGGGATCGCGGGCATCACCGCCGAACCCGGCATACTGAAGGCCCTCTCGCCCACCTACGCGCTCGGCTTCTTCGTCGGGCACTTCGGCATCGCCTTCTTCGCCCTGGCCGCGGTGGTGCTCGCTGTCACCGGCGCCGAGGCGCTCTACGCGGACCTCGGGCACTTCGGTCGCGCCCCCATCAGCCGCGCCTGGCTCGCGCTCGTGTTCCCGGCCTGCACGCTGTCCTACTTCGGGCAGGGCGCGCTCGTGCTGCACGACCCGGGACCCGACGGCGCGATCCGGGCGCCGTTCTTCCTGCTGGTGCCGTCCTGGGCGTTGATCCCGCTGGTGCTGCTCGCCACCGCCGCCACCGTCATCGCCTCGCAGGCCGTCATCACCGGAGCGTTCTCGGTCGCCCGGCAGGCCGTGCAGCTGGGTTACCTGCCGCGACTGCGGATCCTCCACACGTCGATGCAGACCATCGGCCAGATCTACGTGCCCGCGGTGAACTGGGCGCTGATGGTCATGGTGATCGTCCTCGTACTGTCCTTCCAGACGTCCGCCGCGCTCGCCTTCGCCTTCGGGATGGCGGTGACCGGCACGATCACCGTCACCACCACGCTCCTGTTCTACGTCGCCCGGCAGCAATGGGGCTGGCCCACCTGGGCCGTGCTGCTCGCCGGCGGCGGATTCCTGCTGATCGAGCTGATGTTCCTGGCCGCGAACCTCACCAAGCTGATCAGCGGTGCGTGGCTACCGCTGCTCATCGGCCTGACCATCTTCACCGTCATGACCACCTGGCAACAGGGCCGCCGGCTGGTCTCCGAACGACGCGAGCAGCGGGAGGGCCCGCTGCGCACGTTCGTCGACGAGCTGCACGAGCGCCGCCCGGCCGTGCACCGCGTACCCGGCACTGCCGTCTTCCTCAACCGCGACAGGGACACCGCGCCGCTGGCGATGCGGGCCAGCGTCGAGCGCATCGCGGTGCTGCAGCAACGCGTGCTCATCGTCTCGATCCAGACCGCCCCGGTCCCCCTCGTCGCCCCGCAGGACGTCGCCACCGTCGACGACCTCGGCTACCGGGACGACGGCATCACGCTGGTCACCGCCCGCTTCGGCTTCATGCAGCGTACGGACATCCCCGGGATGCTCGCCGCCTTGCCCGCGGAGGCGTTCGAGTCCCCGGTCGACCTGGCGGATGCCTCGTACTTCCTGTCGACCATCCGCCTGGAACCCAGCCGGCACCCGACGATGCCGCGGTGGCGGACCCAGCTGTTCCTCGCCCTGTCCTCGCTCACCGCCGATGCCGCACGGGCTTTCGAGCTACCGGCCGACCGGACCGTGGTCATCAGCTCCCACATCAGCGTCTGACCCAGGTCCGGGCGAGCAGACGCGGCCGCCAGACCGGCGAGCCGACAATGGGCAAGCGAATCATGGGCGCCATCCGTCGAACGCCTGCCGAGACATCGAGGAGGTCGCGTGCCCACGCAGCTCACGGTCGACCTGCATCCGTTCTTCCGGAACGACCGGGCGATCGACAACGCCGTCCGGGCAGCGATCTTCCGCGCGGCCCGAGAGCAGGTCGAGGTCGTGGAGATCGTCTGCGGCAAGGGTTCCGGCGTACTGCGGAAGCGGGTGCTCGCGATGCTCGGTCAGCCGCACCTCCGGAAGCTGTATCGGACGGTGGACGCGAGTGGCGACAACGAAGGTCGCATCCTGGTGCGGTTCTAGCTGAGCCCGTGCGCTCCCGCTCTGCAAGCTCCCGCCCAGCTGCTCGACCCCTGACCCGCGGCTGGGAGGCGGTCAGAGCCAGCGGTACGGCCGGAACCGCGACCCCACATCCGTCAGGTTTACTTGACGGCGATAGATGGTCAACGTACATTGACGATATGACGGGACGTGCGGAGGAGCTCGGGAGTGACGACCCGGCGGTCGGGCTGCGGGCGGTGGCCTCGCTGCGCCGGCTGGCCGAGCAGCTGGAGTCGCTGCAGGTCGACCGGGCCCGGGATCTCGGCTGGTCCTGGGCGCAGATCGCGGCCGAGCTCGGCGTCTCCAAGCAGGCCGCACACCAGAAGCACGGCCGGAAGGGGCATTGAGATGTTCGAGCGATTCACCGAGTCCTCCCGGGCGGTGCTGGTCGAGGCCGAGGACCTCGCGTTCGAGCTGCGCTCGGGCGTGCTCGCGCCGGGCCACCTGCTCTACGGCTGCGCCGAGGTCCGGCACGACACCGCCGGGCGGCCGCTGCGGGACGCCGGGATCACCGGGCTCGTGATCCGGGCCGCGCTCCCCCGCGGTCCGGAGACGGCGACGGGCCCGGGCGCGTCCGGGCCGCAGATCGACCCGGACGCGCTGCGGGCGATCGGCGTCGACTACGACGGGATCCGGGCCGCGACCGAGCGAACCTTCGGCGCCGGCGCGCTGGACGGAGCGCCGGACCGCCGGCTGCCGGCCGGCCGGCCCCGCAAGCCCCGCTTCACCCCCGAGGCGAAGCGCGCGCTGGAGCAGGCGCTGCGCGTCACCACCGAACTGCACCACCGGCGCATCGAGCCCGGCCACCTGCTGCTCGGCCTGCTGCGCCTGGACGACGAGCTCGTCACCGGCATCGTCGAGCGCGCCGGCAGCACCGTCGCCGGCCTCTCCGCGACGGTCCTCGCCCAGCTCGCGGCCGCGGCCTGAATCACAGTGCGTCACCGAACCGGACACTGCGTCACTCGGCGGGAGGACTAGTGCGGCGAGGCTGTCCACGGTATCCCTAGTACGCCGTCCGGCGTAGCGATCGCCTCCGTCCGGCGCACTCACCGTCAGGAGGTCGACGTGACCCGATCTGCCCGCCTGTTCGCCCGCCTCGCCATCGTGGTGCTCTCCCTCGTCGTCCCGGGGACGATCGGCGCGACCGCCGCGTCTGCCGCCCCGATCCCGGACGGCATCGGCGGCCCGGCCGCCAGCGGGGTCACCCACCCCGACCTCGACTTCCTGGGCTGGAGCCGCCGCGGCACCCAGGGCCCCCACACCGGCGGCACCACCGAGGCCGTCACCCAGACCCCCGGCATCGACGTGTCGCACTTCCAGGGCACCGTGAACTGGGCCTCGAAGTTCTCCTCCGGCATCCGGTTCACCTGGATCAAGGCGACCGAGGGGGTCACGTTCGTCGACTCGGCGTTCGGGGCCAACTACACCGGCGCGTTCAACGCCGGGGTGATCCGGGGCGCGTACCACTTCGCGCTGCCGGACCGTTCCTCCGGCGCCACCCAGGCCAACTTCCTGCTCGCGCACGGCGGCGGCTGGTCCGCGGACGGGCGCACGCTGCCGGCGACGCTCGACATCGAGTACAACCCGTACGGCGCGACCTGCTACGGGCTGACCAAGGCGGCCATGTCGGCCTGGATCCGGGACTTCGCGAACACGTACCGGACCCGGACCGGGCGGGACGCGGTCATCTACACGACCACCGACTGGTGGACGACCTGCACCGGCAACGACGCCTCCTTCGGCGCGACCAACCCGCTCTGGATCGCCCGGTACGCCACGGCCGTCGGCACCCTGCCGGCCGGCTGGGGCGTCCGCACGGTCTGGCAGTGGACCGACACTCCCCTGGACCAGGACCGCTTCAACGGCGCGCTCGACCGGCTCCAGGCGTTCGCACTCGGCTAGTCCGCGGCGACGACCTGGCGCGGCAGCGTCGTGGCGGTCAGCAGCATCAGCGCCGAGACGACCACGACGGTCAGGAAGATGTGGTGCACGGCCGTGGTGAGCCGACCCGGGTCGGCTCCCCCGGCCGAGCCCACCACCGCGTTCGCCAGTGCGCCGAACACCGCGACCCCGACCGAGCTGCCGAGCGAGCGCAGGAACAGGTTGTTGGCCGTGACCACGCCACGCTGGTTCCAGCCCACGCTGGACTGGGCCGCGATCAGCGTCGGGCTCACGGTCAGGCCCATGCCGAAGCCGATCACCAGGCAGGTCGCGGCGACCTGCCAGACGCTGGAGTCCCGGCCCAGCAGCAACAACAGCACCGTGCCGACGACGATGATCGAGGTCCCGATCAGCGCGCAGGTCCGGAAGCCGGCCCGCAGGTAGATCCTGCCGGCCTGGGACGCCGCGATCGGCCAGCCCATCGACAGCGTCGCCAGCGCGAACCCGGCCACCAGCGGCCCGTGCCCGAGGACCTCCTGCACGTACGTCGGCACGTACGAGGTCAGGCCGAGCACGACCGCGCCGACACCGACGGCGACCAGCCCGCTGGCCACCAGCAGCCGACGCCGGAACACCCACAGCGGCAGCACCGGCTCCGGCGCGACCCGCTCGGCGAACCAGAAGGCGACCAGCAGCGCCACCCCGGCCGCGAGGACGCCGATCGAGGCGGGGGCGTCCCAGGCCCAGGCCTGCCCGCCCTCGAGCACGGCCAGGATCACCAGCGTGAGCCCGGCGGTGAGCAGCGCGGCGCCGCGGTAGTCGATGTGCGGGCGGCTGCGCTCGACCCGCTCGGCGAAGTTCCGGACGAGCATCGCCGCGGCCAGCAGGCAGAGCGGGATGTTGACGAAGAAGATCCAGCGCCAGGACGCGTACTCGGACAGGACACCGCCCAGCGTCGGCCCGACCACCGAGGCGATTCCCCAGACGCTGGCGATGTAGCCCTGGGCCTTGGCCCGTTCCTCGGTCGAGTAGAGGTCGCCGACGATCGTGATCGTGACCGGGGCGATCGCGCCCGCACCGAGGCCCTGCACGACCCGGGCACCGATCAACGTGCCCATGCTCCAGGCCGCACCGCAGAGGATCGAGCCGAACAGGAACAGGCCGATGCCGAAGAGGATCACCGGCTTGCGGCCGAAGAGGTCGGCGAGCTTGCCGTACACGGGGACGGAGACGGCCTGGGCCAGCAGGTAGATCGAGAACAGCCAGGGGAACGCGGAGAACCCGCCGACGTCGGCCACGATCGAGGGCACCGCGGTCGCGATGATCGTCGAGTCGACGGCGACCAGGCCGGTCGCGAGCATCACCGCGATGAGGATCGGCCCGCGTTCGGTACGGAAGCCGACCGCGTTCGCTCCCTGCCGTCGCTCAGCCATCACCGGAAGCAAAGCACTCCGGCCGGCGCCCATCTCCGTCAGGTGGCGGCGGCGTACCGGGCGGGCAGCCTCCAGGCGACCGCGTACATGCCCAGGCCGAGCGCGACCATGGCGACGACGACGAGCCAGTTCCAGGGCGCGGGCAGGTAGAGCGCGAGGAACCAGGACCGGACCTGCGGCGCGAACAGCAGCAGCGTCCCGGCCACCAGGCCCTGCGGGAACAGCGGGATCGCGCCGAGCGACCAGCACGTCCCGATCACGACGGTCGCCCACGGCGGCAGCGTCACCCCAGGCCGGGCGTTGGACCGCCCGGCCCAGGGCACGACCGCGTCGGACCGCCCGGTCCGCAGCAGCGTCAGCACCTCCGGGCCGCGCCGGACCAGCCGGTCCCCCGCCACCCGGCCGAGCCACCACGCGGCCGCGGCCCCACTGGCGACACCGACCAGGACCCCGGCCCACTCCAGCACGGCCAGCCCGCTCAGATAGCCGGCCAGCACGACGCCGATCGCCGGTACGGCGGCCAGCGGCACCAGCAGGATCATCGCCATCACCAGCCCGGCCGCGGCACCGTCCTCCTCGGACGTGGCGAGCGGGTTGCCGGCCCGCTTCTGCGGGTCGGTGCCGGGCACGGTCGCGACCACGGACAGCACCAGCGCCAGCCCGATCCCGCCGCCGGCCAGCGCGGGCAGCGCGGCCAGCACCCACGGCCAGGCCCAGTACTGTCCGGACACGACCGTGAGTACCACGGTGAGCAGCAGCGCGGCCGGGCCGACGACGAGCAGCCAGGCCAGCTGCCGGCCGCGGACGTCGGTGCGCTCGGCGCCGGGCGTGAGCAGGGTGAGCCAGAGCGCGGTGCCGTCGCCGCCGTACAGGTTGGCGCTGGTGCCGGCGGCCATGATCACCGCGATCGGCGCGGCGAACGGCAGCATGTCCGGGATCCCGGCGGCCAGCGGCAGCGCGGCGATCGCCAGGCCGTAGCAGAGCGAGAAGACCAGCGTGTTGATCCGGACCAGGTCCCGGCCCCAGCTGCGCAGCTCCTTGCCGACGACCGCGCCGAGCGGGCCGGTGCCGCGCAGCGGCCGCCCGCTCCCCCGCGGCGCGCCGACCCCGGCGGACGCCCGGCCGGCCGCGATCCGCCGCACGAGCAGGGCGCTCCAGGCCAGCAGCAGCACGCCGCCGAGCCCGAGCAGGCCGCCGAACGCCGCCATCCGGAGACCCCACGAGCTGCCGTCGACCGCGACGACCGGCCAGCCCGACGGCAGCGCGCGCAGGACCGTGCCGAAGTCGGCGGCCACCCCGGCCTCGGTCAGCGGCACGATCAGCCACCAGCCCTGCGCGCTCAGCGCCAGCACGACGCCGGTGAGCAGGCCCATCACGACCGCGCCGGTCCGCGACCGCAGCAGCATCCCGAACAGCGCCACCGCCACCCGCGACGCCAGCACCAGCACCGCCAGCGCCAGCAGCGCGACCGGGACGGCGACCAGCGCCGGACCGACCCCGAGCTGGGCGCCGCGGACCACCAGCCCGAGCAGCGCGAGCAGGCTGACCGCGGCGGTGATCCCGACCAGGCCGCCGGCCAGCAGCCCGGTCGCGAGCGTGCGCGGCCGCAGGCCGATCGAGGCGACGTACTCCGGGCGCAGCGTCTCGTCGCCGCCGCCCATGAGGACCGGCCCGATCACCCAGCCCAACGCCCAGACCAGGTACGCCGAGGCCAGCAGGTCCGGCCGCAGCCCGGCCAGCAGCAGCGTCCCGATCGCGGCCAGCACGCCGACGGCGCCGCCGGCGAAGACCGTGAAGACCCGCTCGCCGCGCCAGCTGTTGCGCAGCAGCGCGACCTTCATCCGGATCAGGACGACAACCACGACAGCCCCTCCAGCGACGCGGTCTTCGCGCCGACCAGGTGCACGAACGAGTCCTCCAGGCTGGCGGCGGCGCCCCGTACCCCGGCCAGCGGGCCGGCGGCGACGACCGCCCCGGCGGCCATCACCCCGACCGTGTCGCAGACCTCCTCGACCAGCGACATGACGTGGCTGGACAGCACGACCGAGCCGCCGCCGGCCACGAACCGGTGCAGGATCTGCCGGATCGTCGCGGCCGAGACCGGGTCCACCGACTCGAACGGCTCGTCCAGCACCAGCAGCCGCGGCGCGTGCAGCAGCGCGACGGCCAGGCCGATCTTCTTGCGCATGCCGGTGGAGTACTCCAGCACCAGCGTGCGCTCGGCCCTGTCCAGCTCCAGGACGCGCAGCAGGTCCTCGGCCCGGCGGCGGACCTCGGCCTCGGGCAGCCCGCGCAGCAGGCCCAGGTACGTCAGGACCTCCCGGCCGGTCAGCCGCTCCGGCATGGCCAGCCCGTCCGGCAGCACACCGACCAGCGCCTTCGCCTCGGCGGGCCTGGCCCAGACGTCGACGCCGAAGATCCGCGCCGTGCCGGAGTCCGGCCGCAGCAGCCCGACGGCCATCGACAGCGCCGTGGTCTTGCCGGCGCCGTTCGGCCCGACCAGGCCGAAGAACGACCCGGCCGGCACCTCCAGGTCGATCCCGGCGACGGCCGTCGTCGGCCCGTACGTCTTGGTGAGCTTCGAGAGCTGCAGGGCCGTCATGTCCCCGAGCCTGCCGTGTCCGGACCGGCGGCTGATCAACCGATCGGTTGGTCGGCGGTCCACCCTAGGGTGGGGGTGTGGCAGATCTGTCCGCCGGCGTACTCGTCCTGCTCGCGCTGATCGGCGTGGTCGGCGGGGTCGGGATCAGCGCGGTCGGGCCGGGCGGGGTGCTGCCGACGATCGGGCTGTTCGCGCTGACCCCGCTCGCGCCCGCGGTGGTGGCCGGGACCGCGATCGCGACGAACATCGCCTGCGGGATCGCCGGGACCGCCGCGTTCACCGCGTCCGGGCAGCTGCGGGACGCGGCCACCCGCCGGACGGCCCTGATCCTCGCGGCCGCGGCGGTGCTCGGCACTCCCCCGGGCGTGGTGATCAACACCCACGTGTCGAAGAAGGCGTTCGGGATCCTGCTGGCGGTCTTCGCGGTCGCGGTCGCGGTGCTCGTCTGGTGGCGCGGGCGGCAGGAGGCCGCTGCCGGGCACGCGCACCCGCGGACCTGGGTGCTGGTCGTGCTCGGCGCCGCGGTCGGCCTGGTCAGCGGCGTCCTCGGGCTCGGCGGTCCGATGCTGACCGTGCCGCTGCTGCTGGCGATCGGCGTCGGCGTGCTGGAGTCGCTGGCCGCGGCCCAGGTCCAGTCGATCGTGATCGCGTCCGTCGGCACGATCGGGTACGCGATCCACGGCAGCGTCGACTGGGGTCTGGTGCTGCTGATCGGCGCGCCCGAGCTGGCCGGGGTGATCGTGGGCTGGCGGATCGCCCGGGCGCTGCCGACCGCGACGCTGCGCGGGATCCTGGTCGTGGTGCTGCTGGCGCTGGCGCCCTACCTGGCGCTGCGCTGAACGCCGGCCGGGCCGCGGCGGCGGTCCGGCCGGACGCAGGCTGCCGGCCGCGGCGGCGGTCCGGCCGGACGCGCAGGCTCAGCCGGCGGGCGGGGCGAAGAACTCCAGCGCGATGCTGTCGGGGTCGCGGAAGGACAACCCGGAGCCGTAGGTCGCGTCGACCACACCGCCGTGCTTGATCCCGAGCTCGTCCAGCCGGGCGGCCCAGCTCTCCAGCTGGGCCCGGTCGGCGCAGGCGAACGCGACGTGGTCCAGCCCGGCGTCCCGCTCGTTGAAGTCCACCGAGCCGGCGTCGACGTGCTTGTGCAGGCCGAACAGCTGCCCGCCGTCGAGCAGGTACACGGTGTGGTGGAACGTGCCCGACTGCTCGTCCTCGTCCAGCACGGGTTCGGCGTCGAACAGCGCCGAGTACCAGCGAGTGCTGCGGTCGAGGTCGGTCACCGTGACGGCGACGTGGGCGAGGGACGGGAACGCGGGCATGCGCTGACCTCCAGGGATGACGGTGTCGGCCTTCACCCTGCCACTGCCGTACGGGTCCTGGCGCGGTCCGGACGGGCAGTCTTCCGTTGCTCCGGCGGGATGGGCGGGGACGTCCCGGACCGGACCCGGACGTACTGATCGGTCCCGTCCGGGCCGGGCGTGGGTTATCGTCCTCGGCGACCTGACGGCGTGGCGGGAGATCCGGTGGACGACGAGTTCGACCTGTTCCGGGAATCCCCGCGATCCACGCCGCCTGCGCGGCGCCCGCTCTGGCTGCTGCTCTCCGGCGCGGTGGTGGTCGCGCTGCTCGCGGTGGTGGGGGTGTTCTGGATGGTCTCCTCGGTGACCGGCCGGGGCGGCACGGTCTCGGCCGCCGCGACGCCGCAGCCGCCCGCGACCTCGGTGGCGGCGCCGGCGACCACCGCGGCCGCGGCCACCGGCGAGCCGGCCCCGCCGACCACGACCGTGCCGGCCCCGCCGACCGCGACGTTCACGGTGCCGGTGAAGCCGCTGCCGTCCGCGCACACGGTGGCGCCGCCGAAGCCCAAGCCGAAGCCCACGCCGCGGCCGACGTTGTCCACGCCGGTCGGGAAGCTGGTGACGGTCCCGGACGTGACCGGGCTGCGGGTGAAGCCGGCGACGGCTGCCCTCACCGCCGCCGGCCTCAAGGTCCAGGTGCTCGGCGGGCTGTTCACCACCGACCGGGACGACCGGCGGGTGACCTCGCAGCGGCCCACCGCCGGGTCCGTGGTCCGGGCCGGGTCCACCGTCATCCTGGTGACCGACGGGCTCTAGAGCAGGGCGCGGCGGCGGAGTACGCCGGCGGCGACCAGCCCCGGCACGGCCGGCAGCCAGACCGAGACCAGCCGGGACAGCAGCGCCGCGGCGGTTGCGGCCGGCAGCGGCATGCCGGCCGCGGTGAGCCCCGCGACCAGCGCCGCCTCGACCGGGCCGATGCCGCCCGGGGTCGGGATCAGCGACCCGGCGGTGGCCGCGCCCAGGTAGATCGCGGCCAGCGTGACCAGCGGCAGCGAACCGCCCGCGGCCGAGACGCAGGCCGCGAACGCGAGCACGTGGAACAGGGTGAGCGCGGCCGAGGCGGCCAGCCCGCCCGCGACCCGCCCGGGGTGCCGGCGGGCGTGCGCGGCCAGCGCGAGCTGCCCGCGCCAGGTCGCGGCCAGTACGGCCCGGACCCGGGCGCTGACCCGGGCCGCGATCCAGCCGGCCAGGACGAGCACGGCCAGCACGGCCAGGACGACCAGGACGATCGTGCCGCTGGGCAGCGAGGGCCCGGCGGCCGAGCCGGCTCCGAGCGCGGCGACCACGGCCACGGTCGCGACCAGCTGCGCGGCCTGGCCCGCGGCGACGGTGGCGGCCGCGTCGGCGACGCCGGCCCCGGACCGGGTGAGGTAGCGCACGATCACCGCCGGCATCCCGGCCGCCGAGGGCATCACCAGCCGCAGCCCGCCGACCGCGAGCTGGGCCAGCAGCGTCTGCCCGAACCGCAGCGGCAGCGGGGAGAACCCGGTCACCGTGTACGCGGCGGCAACCAGCGACAGCGCGAACCAGCCGAACGCGCCGGCCAGCGCGACCGGGTCCACCGCGGCGAACGCGGCGTCCAGCTCGGCGTCCCGCAACTGCAGCACGAGCATGGTCACCGCGGCGACCAGCACGCCCCCGGCCACCCACTTCGACGCCCGCGCCCACCCTCCGGCCCGGACGCCCGACCCGAAGCCCCGCCCGGCCGCCGTCCCGGCGACCGACCCGGAGACCGACCCGACGCCCGGAACGACGCCCGGAACGAGGGCCGGAACGAGGGCCGGGCCGACGCCCGGACCGGGGCGCGGCCCGGGCCGCGATCCGGGTCGCGGGGCGCGCCTCGGCCGGGGAACGGGCCGGGTGACCGTGGGCGCGGGGGCGGTGAGGACCATGTCCTCACCCTGCTCAGCCGGACGCGCCCCCGCATCGGGGAACGTGCCGAACCGGACTCGGGGTTCTCCCGGATATGGGGCGAGAAGAGTCACCTGTTGATCGTCGGCCGGACGGGTACGCCGGAGAACCGGGCCAGCGCCCGTACTGCCGGTGGGGCTGACCTCACCCCGCACCGCGGAAAGGGGATAGTGCACGCGTGATCGAGCACCAGGTGGCCTTCGTGCTCGCCGCGGTCGGGGTGGTCGTCCTCGGCTCGCTGGTGGCCCGGCGGCTGCGCATCCCGGTGCCGGTGGTGCTCGTGCTGGCCGGCCTGGCGTACGCGGCGCTGCCCGGGCGCAACGTCGGCCTCGAACCGGACCTGGTGCTGGCGGTGATCATCCCGCCGCTCCTCTACTCCGCCGCGATCGAGGCCAGCCTGGTCGACATCCGGGCCAGCCGCCGGCCGGTGGCCTCGCTCTCGGTCGGGCTGGTGCTGGCGACGGCGTTCACGGTCGGCGGGCTGCTGCAGCTGATCGTGCCGGGGCTGCCGTTCGCGGCCGCGCTGGCGCTGGGCGCGGCGGTGGCGCCGCCGGACCCGGTGGCCGCGCTCGGGGTGGCCCGCCGGGCCGGCCTGCCGCCGCGGCTGATGACGCTGGTCGAGGGCGAAGGGCTGCTCAACGACGCGACCGCGCTGACCGTCTACCAGGTCGCGGTCGCCTCGGTGGCCGGCGCCGGATTCTCCCTGCTGCATGCGTCCGGGCAGTTCGCGCTGGCGGCGCTGGGCGGGATCGCGGTCGGGTTGCTGATCGCCTGGCTGTCCCGGCAGCTCTACCGGCGGCTGGACGACTCGCTGCTGGAGACGGTGGTGTCGCTGGCGACGCCGTTCGCGGCGTACCTGGCCGCCGAGGAGGTGCACGCGTCCGGCGTGCTCGCGGTCGTGGTGGCCGGGCTCCTGATCAGCCACTCCTCGCCCACGGTGATCTCGGCCGCGACCCGGCTGCAGGCGCTGTCGGTCTGGCGACTGGTCGCGCTGCTGCTGGAGGGCCTGGTCTTCCTGCTCATCGGCCAGCAGGTGCCGGTCGTGCTGGGCGGGCTGGACGACATCACCCCGGGCCGTACGGTGCTGGCCTGCGTACTGACCCTGGCCGGGGTGCTGCTGGTCCGGCCGCTCTGGCTCTACCTGCTCGTGCACCTGCCCGGCCGGATGCTCGGGGAGAACGCGGCGGCCCTCGGCGGCCGCGAGCTGATCGCGCTGTCCTGGGCCGGCACCCGCGGGGTGATCACGCTGGCGGCGGCGTTCGCGCTGCCGCTGACGACCGGGGACGGGCGGCCGCTGCCGGGGCGGGAGCTGATGCTGCTGTGCGCGTACCTGGTCGTGCTGGTGACGCTGGTCGGGCAGGGGCTGACGCTCGGGCCGATCCTGCGACTGCTGGGGTTGCGCGACGACCGGGCCGGGCGGCTGCGGGCCCGCGGCGAGGCCCGGGTCGCCGCGGCCGAGGCGGCGCTGCGGCAGCTGGACGACCTGTCCGCCGGCGCGGACTTCGACGCCGACGTGCTGGAGCGGGTGCGGCAGGACAACGAGCGGCGGCTGCACCGGCGCAAGGAGCGGCTGCGGCTGCTGGACCGGGCCGACGTCGACGAGGCCGACGGCGTCGGCCCGGGCCTGGAGGTGGCGGAGCTGCGCCGGGCCATGATCGAGGCCGAACGGCGGGAGCTGCTGCGCCGCCGCGACTCCGGGCAGCTGCGGGACGCCGACCTGCGCACGCTGCAGCGGGAGCTGGATCACGAGGAGCGGCTGCTGTCCCGCAGCGAGCCCTCCTGACTAGAGGTGGACGACGCAGTTGCCGCCGTCGCGGTCGGCGTGCTCCGCGTCGAACCAGTGCCCGCCCGCGGACCTTGGTGGCACGGAACATGCGGTCTCCCCCGAGACTGTCGACGTCCCGACCAGCATGCGTCACGCTGCGACATGCTCCCGGCACGACACGCTCAGGCCCGTTCGAGGCGGAGCAGCTCCCAGGTGCGCGGGCGCTCGGCCCGTATCGAGGAGCAGGTGAGCCGGACCGGCGCGCCGAGCGCGGCCCGGACCGTCACCAGCAGGGCGCCGCCGGGCGCGGCCAGGCGGACGCGCCAGGTCCGGTCGGCCAGCGCGGCCATGCCGAGCGGGCGCAGCGCGTCCACCCGGGTCTCCCCCAGCGCGAGCCGGGCGTGGTGCTGGGCCGCCTGGGCCGGCGGCGCGAACGCGGACCGGCCGCGGAGCAGGTCGGTACGGACCTCGCCCTGCTCGTACGCGGTCGCCACCGCCGGCGCCGTGGCCGGGGTGACGTGCCCGTAGAACAGCCCGTGCGGCAGGGCGACGACGTTCGCGGCGAACCGGTCGCCGCCGATGTGCGAGCACTCCCAGACCGCGCCCGGCCGGGCCGCCTCCAGCGACTGCGCCACCGGGCGACCGCGGATCGCGCAGCAGGCGTCGTGCCGGCCGTGCGCGCAGACCAGGTAGAGCGGGCCGCCGGGCTCGCCCGCGTCGGCGCCGACCGGGAGGTCCAGCAGCTCGTCGGGGCGTTCCCAGCTGCCCCAGCCGACCCGTTCCCGGCCGGCCCGGGAGTCGACCACGGCCCAGGCGCGGCGGGCCGGGGCCGGTCGGCGGCCGGGCCGGCGGATCAGCAGCACCCGGATGCCGGCCCCGTCCTCCCAGCGGCGCAGGAGCTCCGCCCCGACAGTACGGTCCAGAGTGGACTCCAGCAGCGCGTCGGACCCCCAGCCGCCGGGCTGCTCGACCAGCAGCCAGCGCGCCGTCGGCGAGGCCGAGCCGAGCCGGAGGTCACCCCGCCGCTCGGCCGAGGGGGCACACCGCTCGGAGATCCCGCCCGGCCCGCTCCCGAGCCGCTCCAGCGCCTGGCCCAGCCGGAACACCGCCGAGACCGCCGCCGGAGGTCCCGCATCCACGGGGACTCCGGGAGCGGGCGGCTCGCTCATTCGGCCGACGGCACCACGATCGACTCGCGCAGCAGCCGGGCGGTCAGCGTCCGCCCGTCGGCCGCGTCCAGACCGGGCAGCTCACCCGCGGCCAGAACCTGTCCGGACAGCAACGCCCGCAGCGCGTCCGCGGTCGCGGCCGGCAGCGAGAGCGTCCGGTCCGGCAGCTCCAGCACCACGGTGCCGCCGTCGACCGGCCGCAGCCGGTGCCGCAGTCCCCCGCGCACCCGGACGGTCGTGCCGTCGGTGACCGAGCGGGCCGCGGCCGCCTGGGCCAGCGGGCCGACCGGCTCCGGCCGGGTCTGTGTCCACACGCGACGCCGCACGCGGTCGGCGACCTGAGCCGGGTCGGCCTTGCCGAGCCAGCCGGTCAGCGCCTCGACGGTCGCGGCCAGATCGGGCCCGAGCTGGTCCGGGTCGGCCACGTCGACGCCGAGCGGCAGCGAGGTCCGCAGCTCCGGTTCCTCCGCCGCCAGCGCGGTCAACGCCTCCACCAACGCGTACCGGGTGACGGAGTGGATGCCGATCGTCAGGTGTACGGACACGTCGCCGAGCGCCTCGGCCGAGTGCAGCCAGCCCCGCGGCAGGTAGAGCGCGTCACCCGGGCGCAGCATGGTGTCGATGGCCGGTTCCTCGGCCGCCCGCGCCGCCACCGCGGTGCGGTAGCGGTTCCATTCCTGGTCCCGCAGCGGCGCCTCGTGCACCGGCGCGTGGATGGTCCACCGCTTCTCGCCGGCGACCTGCAGCACGAACACGTCATGGACGTCGAAGTGCGCCGAGAACCCCTTGTTCTGCGGGGGTGTCACGTACGCGTTGATCTGGACCGGGTGCCCGAGCTCGGCGGCGAGCCGGCCGCCGAAGTCGACCAGCGGCGGCCAGGTCCGGTGCAGTCCCTGCAGCACCAGGGTGGAGCCGTCGGCGAACAGCTCGGTCAGCCGGTCGTCGGCGAGCTGGTCGGAGACCTCGGCGCCGGCGCCGCCACCGCGGGTGAACCGGGCCGGCTCGACGACCTTGCCCTGGTTGGCCACCCGCAGGAACGGCGTACGCAGCCCGCGGGTGGAGACCAGCTCGTCCACCGCGGCCAGGCTGAAGAGGTCCGCGAAGTTCCCGGCGGCGGGCGTCAGCAGGGGCTTGGCCGCCCAGTGCGAGGCCGCGAACTCGGCCGGGGAGATGCCGATGCAGCGGCGCAGGGCCGGGCGGTCCGGAGTGGGACCGCCCGGCACCGCGACGCCGGATTCCGTGCTCAGCGCTGTGCCCCGCCGTCCGCTCCGCCATCGGCGCCGCCGTCGTGGACACCGGCCGCGCCGGAGTCACCGGCACCGGAGTCGGCCGGACCCTCGGCACCGGAGTCGGCGCCGCCGTCGGCACCACCGTCGGACACGCCCGACGCGCCGCCGCCCGCGCCCGAGTCGGCCGGACCCTCGGCGCCGCCGTCCGCGCCACCATCGTGCGTCCCGGCCACACCGTCGGCCGCGCCCGAGTCGGCCGGGCCGCCGGCACCGGAGTCGGCACCGGAATCGGCACCGCCGTCCGCGCCACCGTCGGCACCACCGTCGTGCACGCCCGCGACGCCGTCGGCGCCACCGTCAGCCGGACCCTCGCTCCCCGGTCCGGACGTCACCATGTCGTCATCGTCCAGCGCCATCAGCGCAGCCTCCTCGTCGAGTCGGGGTACGGGCCGACCAGGCCCGCGCCGACCCTAGGCGTGCCCCCGAGGGGCCACAACTAACCGGTCGGCAAAGGGAGATCATCGTCCCGCCAGTAGTGTCCTCGGCTACGGCACGCCGGGGCTCCGGCGGCCGTCCGCGACGAGCCCGGATGGTGTGCGGTGACCGGAAGAGTGCTGCTGGTGGCGCTCGGCGCGGTCTGTGCGCTGATCGGTCTCGCGCTCGGCGTCACCGGTGTCGTGCTGCTCCTGCTGACCGGCCGCGACGGCGCCTTCGGCGGCAGCGCCGGCACGCTGTCCACCCAGCGGTACGCGTTGGTCTCCGACGCCGCGGGCCTGGGCACCGGTGGCCTCGACGCGACCGTGCGGGTCCGGGTCGAGTCCACCGACGGCGGCCCGGTCTTCCTCGGCGTCGGGCCGGCCGCGGCGGTCGACCGCTACCTGTCCGGCGTCGGGTACGACGAGCTGACCGCGGTCCGGCTGTCCCCGCTGCGGGCGACGCTGGTCCCGCACGAGGGCGCCGGCGGCCCGGCCCGGCCGGCCGGTCAGCGGGTGTGGACGGTCAGCGCGACCGGCAGCGGACAGCAGACGATCGACGTACCGGTGCGTACGGGCGGCCAGCGGCTGGTGGTGATGAACGCCGACGGGTCCGCCGGCCTGGAGGTGACCGCCGCGCTGGCGTTGCGGGCCGGTTTCCTGCGCCGGCTCGCGCTGGGGCTGCTGGTCACCGGGGTGGTCGTCGCGCCGGCCGGCGGTGTGGCGCTCGCCATCGGCGTACGCCGGTCCGTCCGGCTGCGGGCCGAGTAGATTCCTTCCCGTGCGAGCTTCGCGTGGTTTCACCGGTCGTCGCCGCGGCGGCGAGCCCGGCCGTCTTCCCCCGGGTCAGTACGACGTGGGCTCGGGGTGGCCCGTCCTCACCGCGGAGCTGACTCCGCGCCTCGACCTCGACTCGTGGTCGATCACCGTCAACGGGCGCGTCGAGAAGCCCATGACGTGGACCTGGAAAGAGGTCCAGCAGCTGGCGCCGGACCGCTTCAGCGGCGACATCCACTGCGTCACCACGTGGTCCAAACTGGACACGTCCTTCGCCGGCATCTCGGTCGACACGCTGCTGGCCGAGGCCCGGCCGACGCCGGAGGCGACGTTCGCGGTGGCGACGAGCAGCACCGGCTACACGACCAACCTGCCGCTGGCGGACATCACCGGCGGCAAGGCCTGGATCGTCTGGGAGCACGAGGGCCGGCCGCTGCCGGTCGAGCACGGCGGGCCGGTGCGGATGATCGTGCCGCACCTGTACTTCTGGAAGAGCGCGAAGTGGATCGAGACGATCACGCTGCTCGACCACGACGAGCCCGGTTTCTGGGAGGTCCGCGGCTACCACGACCGCGGCGACCCCTGGCGCGAGCAGCGCTACCAGGGTGACTGAGCCGGCGCCGACGCCGGGGCCGTGGACGTTCGCGACGGTGGAGTCGGTGCGGCCGGAGAACGCGCACGTGGCCACGTTGCGGCTGCGGGTGCCGGACCGGCGCGCGCACCTGCCCGGACAGCACTACATCGTCCGGCTCACCGCCGAGGACGGTTACAGCGCCAGCCGGTCGTACTCGGTGGCCTCGCCGCCGGAGGACGCGGGCGTGGTCGAGCTGACCGTGGACCGGCTGCCCGCGGGCGAGGTCTCGCCGTACCTGACCGAGGACGTGGTCGCGGGCGACGAGGTCGAGGTGCGCGGGCCGGTCGGCGGCTACTTCGTCTGGCGCGGCGAGAGCCCGCTGCTGCTGGTGGCCGGCGGGTCCGGGGTGGCGCCGGTGATGGCGATGCTGCGCTCGCGCCGGCTGTCGCACCCGGACGTCCCGGTCCGGCTGCTGTTCTCGGTGCGGGCGCCGGAGGAGCTGATCTTCGCCACCGAGCTCGGCCCCGAGACCACGGTCGTCTACACGCGACGGACGCCGCCGGCCGCGACGAGACCGGCCGGCCGGATCACCGCGGACGACGTCGCGGCGGTCGCCTTCGACGACGGCCCCGCGTACGTCTGCGGCTCCACCGGCTTCGTCGAGGCCGCCGCGACCCTGCTGGCGCAGCAGGGCTACGACCGGAGCCGGATCAAGCTGGAGCGGTACGGCTCATCCGGGTCCTGACCCGCTCCCGCGCGTCACAGCGCTGTCGGGGATCCTGACCCGGTGAGCGACACCCGCACCGAGCGCCCGACCCTCGCCCTGCCGCCCGCGTTCGCCGCGGTCATCGTGTTCGTCGCGGCCGCCGCGGTGCTGGTGCTGGAGACGCTGGCGCTGCGGCTGATCGCCCCGTACGTCGGGGTGACGCTGCAGACGAACACCGCCGTGATCGGCGCCGCGCTGATGGCGATCGCGGTCGGCGCCTGGGCCGGCGGCCGGGCCGCGGACCGGGTGGACCGGCCGCAGCGGCTGCTCGGCCCGCTGCTGCTGGTCGGCGCCTGCCTGACCCTGCTCACCCTGCCGGTGGTGCGCTGGGTCGGCACCGCCACCCAGGGCACCGGCGACGCCTCGGCGACCCTGCTGCTGGCGATGGCCGCGGTGATCCTGCCGGCCGGGCTGCTGTCCGCGGTGGCGCCGATCGTGGCCAAGCTGCAGCTGCGCGACCTGCACGAGACCGGCACGATCGTCGGCAAGCTGTCCGGGATCGGCACCCTCGGCGGCATCGTCGCGACGTTCGCGACCGGCTTCATCCTGGTCGCGGCGTTCCGGACCAGCACGATCCTCATCGGCACCGGCGTCGTCGTGGCGGTCGTGGGCGCGCTGGTGTTCCTCTGGGACCGCCGGCTGCCCGGCGGCGCGGGCACCGGCCCGCTGCCCGGGGCCGCGATCGCGCTGCTGCCGCTGTCGATCCTGCTGGTCGCGGTGGCGCCGAACCCGTGCCAGAAGGAGACCGAGTACCACTGCGCCCGGGTGGTCGCCGACCCGGAGCGGTCCACCGGCCGGACGCTGGAGCTGGACACCCTGCGCCACTCGTACGTGGACCTGGCCGACCCGCGGTACCTGGAGTTCGACTACACGAAGGCGCTGGCCGCGGTGGCCGACTCGATCCGGCCGGCCGGGACGCCGATGACCGCGCTGCACATCGGCGGCGGCGGCTTCACGATGCCGCGCTACCTGGCCGCCAGCCGCCCCGGCACCCGCGGCACCGTGCTGGAGATCGACGGCGGCGTGGTCTCCCTCGGCCGGCAGCGGCTCGGCGTCGACGCCATCCCGAACCTGTCCGTACGGGTCGGGGACGGGCGGACCGGGCTGCGGGAGCAGCCCCGGGATGGCTACGACTTCGTCGTCGGCGACGCGTTCGGCGGCCTGGCGGTGCCCTGGCACCTGACCACGAAGGAGGTCGCCGAGCAGGTCCGCGACGTCCTGCACGACGACGGCGTGTACGCGGTGAACGTCATCGACTACCAGCCCGACCGGTTCGCCCGGGCCGAGATCGCCACCCTGAAGTCGGTCTTCGGCCATGTCGCGCTCATCGGCGCGCCGGTCACGGTGGCCGGGCAGGGCGGCGGCAACCACATCCTGGTCGCCTCCCGGCAGCCGCTGCCGCTGGCCGGCATCCAGCGCGACCTGGCCACCCGCAACGCCTGGCTGGTCGCCGACGAGCAGGCCACGACCCGGTTCGCCGGCGCCGCCGAGGTGCTGACCGACGCGCACGCGCCGGTCGATCAGCTGATCACCCAGTTCACCCGGTCTTCGTGACGTCGACCTCGTCCAGCTCGGCCGGGTCGGCCAGCCGCAGCTTGCGCCGGGCCCGCTGGTAGAACGTCGTCGTCCCGAGCCGGACCACCCGCCCGGCCCGGGCGCAGAGGAACACGTTCACGGACTGGCCCGGCTCGACCGTGCCGGCCAGCAGCCCGTCGACCTCGACCGCGAGCCGGCCGCTGGTCGGCAGCAGGTCCAGCCCGACCGGCTCCCCCGCGGACAGGAACACCGCCCGGTTGAACGCCGAGTGCGGCGCGACCGGGATGACCAGCAGCCCCTCGGCCCGGGGCGAGACGATCGGCCCGCCGGCCGAGAAGCTGTACGCGGTGGACCCGGTCGGCGTGGCGATCACGATCGCGTCGGCCGCGTACCGCACGAAGGGCTGGCCCTCGACCTTGACCTCGACCGCGGCGACCGGCTGGCCCGGGTGCCGCACCACCGCGACGTCGTTGAACGCGAACGCGGTCGAGTCGTCGAAGTCGACCTGGACCGCGACCCGGGTCTCCACGGTCGAGTTGCCCGCGTCGATCTCGGTCAGTGCGTCCGGCAGGTCGGGCACGTCGATCTCGGCCAGGAAGCCGAGCCGGCCCAAGTTCACCCCGAGCACCGGCACGGCCCTGGGCTGGGACAGCCGCAGCGCCCGCAGCATCGTGCCGTCCCCGCCCAGGCTGATCAGCAGGTCCAGTCCGGACAGCTCGCCCGGCTCGACCTGCTCGATGTCGTAGCCGATGCGGTCGACCTCGCCGGGCACGCCGACCAGCGTGTGGTTGTTGCGGCGGGCCCAGTCCTCGATGGCCTTGACCGCCGGCTCGGAGTCGCGGCGCGGGTGCAGGACCAGGCCGACCCGCTTGGGCGAATGCATGGCCCCAACGTACTGGCCGTCGCGACCTAGAGTCCGCTCTCGCGCTTGCGCCTGGCGTTCCAGTCCCGCATCCGCTGCGGGTAGCCGACGACGGCGGCCTCGTACACCGGCAGCCGCAGGTCGCGGGCCAGCTTGCCGATCGCGGCCGGCGAGCCGACCCGGCGGCGGGTCCACTCCCCGTCCGAGGCGACCGCGACCGCCGTGGTGTCGGTGGCCGTGGTCTCCGGCTCGACGTAGAACTCCACCCCGACCTTGGTCGAGGCGAACTCGCGCAGGTGGGCCAGATCCTCCTTGGTCGCCTCGCGGTCCAGGAGGGTCCGCACCCCACCGGCACCCGCGGCCGACCGGCCGCGTCCGGACCGGCGCCGCCGATCGAACAAACCCATGCGTCCACTGTGCCTGATGTCCACGAAAATCAGTGTGAAGGACGCGGCACCGGATCGGCTGTGGGCGGGCTGAGCGCATCCTGTGCGCCGGTCCGGGCGGCCGAGGGCAGCCAGACCACGACCGTGCTGCCCACTGCGGGCACGTTGTGCAGGGCGACGGAGCCGCCGTGGCTCCCCGCGATCTGCCGCACGATGGCCAGCCGGAGGCCGGCGTGCACCCGGACCGGGCGGCAGGCGGCCGCGCGCCGCCCGGCTCCGTCCGACTCCGGGACCGGGCGGCGGGCTCAGTCGGTCAGCCCGAGGCGGTCGGCCAGCAGCAGGAACGCCTCCGCGAACGGCGACTGCGCGGTCCGCTCCCGGACCTGGCCCCAGTCGACCTGTTCCCGCAGCGCCCGCACCATCGGCAGCGCGCTGCCGAAGTCCGCGTAGTGGTCCCGGTACGTCAGCAGCTTGGTCACCACGAGGTCGGTCGCGGCCAGCACCGGCATCTGCACCGAACCGACCTCGATCTCCTCGGCCCGGCCCAGGATGTCCTCGGTGACCGGTTTCCCGGACAGCCGGAAGATCAGGTCGACCAGGTTGCCGCGATCCCAGAGCTTGGTCAGCCAGTCCTCGGGCGCCTCGGTGTCGGCCTCGAACCCGGTGGCGGTCATCGCGTCGACCGCGTGGGCCACGTCCCGCTCCAGCAGCGCGAAGTCGGCGTCGTGCTCGGAGCGCGGACCGCCCCGCGCGTACGTGGCCCAGCCGCCGCAGAGCGCGAAGGTGACCCCCGCCCGCTTGAGCTCGACCGCGGCCTTCTTCACCGTCTCCAGCAGGTCGGCGTCGACGACGGCGTCGGTGGCCTCGGCGACCTGCTCGGGAGTGCTCACGGCCGGAGCGGTACCCGCGCCGGCCCGGCGGCACACCGGCGCTGTTTGGAGTGATCCGGTCCGGGCATCCCTGCGTGGTAGCAGAAGGGAGGAGGACCGTCCTGATGAGCACCGTCGAGAAGTCGATCGACGTCGACGTCCCGGTCGGCACCGCGTACGACCAGTGGACCCAGTTCGAGTCCTTCCCGCAGTTCATGGAGGGCGTCGACCGCGTCGACCAGCTCTCCCCCACCCGGACGCACTGGGTGACCTCGATCGGCGGCGTGCACCGGCAGTTCGAGGCCGAGATCACCGAGCAGAGCCCGGACGAGCGGATCGCCTGGACCTCGGTGGACGGACCCAAGCAGGCCGGGGTGGTCTCCTTCCACCCGGTGGACGCGGGCACGAGCCGGGTGATCCTCGTCGTCGACTTCGAGCCGGCCGGCCTGGTGGAGACGGTCGGCGACAAGCTCGGCTTCGTCGGGCGCCGGGTCGAGGGCGACCTCGAGCGCTTCAAGAAGTTCATCGAGTCCCGCGGGACCGCCGAGGGCGGCTGGCGCGGCCAGGTCGACCGCCAGACCCCCTGAGCGCCCGCGGCCGATCTGGACGAGGATGTTCGGTGGGGGCCCTACTCGGGGAGGAGCACTGACCATGGAGCGCGGCAGCAGCAAGCACTCGGCCCGTCTCGACGACGAGATGGAGCAGGAGGTCCAGGGATTCATGACGGCGGAGCGGCCGACGCGGGCCGAGGAGTGGAAGGAGACCGAGCCCACCGGCGAGGACCAGGTCGACCCGGGTCGTCTCGAGGCGCCCGAGGGCCTGCAGCCCGGCGTGCCGGCCGGCATGACCCAGCAGGACGTGGAGCTGCGCAGCGAGCTGGGCGAGCACCTGCCCCGCTCGGTGTTCCCGAACGACGAGTCCGGCCTGCTCGGGCACCTCGTCGACACCAACGCGCCGGAGCGGCTGCAGCAGCTGGTCCGGCAGCTGCCCACCGGCCAGGTGTACGAGCAGCTCGGCGAGGTCGTGCAGGCCCTCGGCCTGCACGAGGAGGGCGAGCGCTTCTGACGCCCGTCCGCTGATGTACGCCGGGTAGCCTGCAGGTGAACGACGGCGACGGCGACGGTGCGGGAGGCGGGGACGGTGGCGAGCGAGATCGAGCGTAAGTACGAGGTTCCGCCGGACTTCGCGGTCGACCCGCGCCTCGCCCCCGCCGGCACCACGCTCGGCGAGCCGGCCACCCACGACCTGGTCGCCGTCTACTACGACACCGCCGACCTGCGGCTGGCCGCGGACAAGGTCGCGCTGCGCCGGCGTACCGGCGGGACCGACGCCGGCTGGCACGTCAAGCGCTACCGCGCCCCGGACGAGCGGGACGAGGTCCAGCTGCCGGCCGGGCGGACCGCCGCGGTGCCGGCCGCGGTCGGGGCCGAGGTCCGCGCGATCAGCCGCGGCGCCACCCTGCGCCCGACGGTGAAGATGGCCACCCGCCGGACCGAGTGGCCGCTGCTCGACCCGGACGGCCGGGTGCTGGCGCTGGTCGCCGACGACGAGGTCGCCTCCGAGGTGGTCGCCGACCCGGCCGCGGCGCAGCGCTGGCGCGAGCTGGAGGTCGAGCTCGTCGACGGCGACCGCGAGCTGCTGCGCACGGTGGACAAGAAGCTGCGCAAGGCCGGCGCGGCCCGCTCGGCCGACCCGGCCAAGATCGCCCGCGCCCTCGACGGCCGCTGGCCCGAGGCCGAGCCCGAGCCCGGCCCGAAGGGCAGCGCCGCCGCGGTCGTCGGCGCGTACGTGCGGGCCCAGCGGGACACGATCGTCGCGTACGACCCGCGGGTCCGCCGGGACGAGCCGGACGCCGTGCACAAGATGCGGGTGGCGACCCGGCGGCTGCGCAGCACGCTGAAGACGTTCCGGCCGCTGTGGGACCGGGCCGCCGGCGACCACCTGCGGGCCGAGCTGAAGTGGCTGGCCGACGTACTCGGCCGGGTCCGCGACGCCGAGGTGATGGCGGGCCGGCTGGAGGCCACGCTGCACACGCTGCCGCCGGAGCTGGTCGTCGGCCCGGTCTCGGCCCGGCTCACCGACGGCGTCCGCGCGCGGGGGGTCAAGGACCACAAGGCGCTGGTCACCGCCCTGAACGGGCGGCGGTACGCGGCGCTGCTGGACGAGCTCGACGCGCTGCTGGCCGCGCCGCCGACCGAGCACGGCCGGCGGCCGGCGAAGACGTACGTGCCGCACCGGGTGAAGCGGACCGTGGCCGAGGTGGACCGGCTGCTGGACACCGCGGAGAAGGCCGAGCCGCACGGTCCGCCGCTGCCGGGCGTGCTGGGCCGGGACACCGCGCTGCACGAGGCCCGCAAGGCGGCCAAGCGGTCGCGGTACGGGGCCGAGGCGGCCGCTCCGGTCGGCGGCCCCGGCCCGGCCGCGCTGGCCGCGGCGATGGAGGACCTGCAGGAGCTGCTCGGCGACCAGCACGACTCGGTCGTCACCCGCGAGCTGCTGCGCGCGGCCGGCATGCAGGCGCATGGCGCCGGCGAGAACGGCTTCACCTACGGCCTGCTGCACGCGGAGATGGCCACCGAGGCGGCCGACCTGGAGGCCGGGCTGCCCGCCGCCCGCAAGGCGATCGCCCGCCCGAAGGCGACCGGCTGGCTCTAGTCGGGCTCCACGTGCAGGAGGTCCAGGACCTCCTTCTCCAGGGCCGAGCGCATCGCGTCGTCGGAGCGCCTCGTCGGCGGGACCGCGATCGTGGTGCCGCCGTGGTAGAGGTCGACCACCCGCGGGTCCACATAGGACGCCTTGCTCACGGCCGGCGTGTTGCCGAGCGCCTCGGCGACCGCGACGTACCCGGCCCGCACGGCCTTGTCCCGGCCGCGCCGGCTGGCCGGGACGGCCGTCCGGCCGAGGACGGTGGCCATGAGCACGGTCGCGTGCCAGGTGCGGAAGTCCTTGGCCGACATGTCCAGCCCCGACACCTCGCGCAGGTACTCGTTGACCGTCGCGCTCTTCACGTCGTTCCAGGAGTCCCCGTGCCGGTAGGCGAACAGCTCCGGGTTGGGGTCGTCGGCCCGGTCGTGCAGCGCGGTGACGACCGCGGCCACGCGGGCGTTGCGGACCTCCTCCTGGCGGCGGATGCCGGCCTTGGCGGTGTAGTCGAAGACGAGGCGGGCGCCGCTGACGGTGACGTGCTCCCGGCGCAGGGTGGCCAGCCCGTACGTGCTGTGCTCCTCGGCGTACTCCTCGCCGCCGACCCGGAACAGGCCGAGGTCCAGCAGCGTCGCCGCGGCGGCCAGCACCCGGTTGCGGTCGAGGTCCTCGCGGCGCAGGTCCCGGGCCCAGCGCCGGCGCAGCGCCGGCAGCTTCTCCCCCACCTGCAGCACCCGCAGGTGCTTGACCCGGTCCCGGTGCTCCCGCCAGGCGTCGTGGTAGCGGTACTGCCGGCGGCCGGCGGCGTCGGTCCCGACCGCCTGGATGTGCCCGTTCGGATACGGGCTGATCCAGACGTCCTGCCAGGCCGGCGGGATCACCAGCGCCCGGATCCGCTCGACCGCGCCCCGGTCGGTGATCCGGCTCCCGTCCACGTCCCGGTACGTCCAGCCGGTGCCGGCCCGGCGGCGGGTGAAGCCGGGCCGGTTCGGGTCGCTACGGCGCAGCCGGGGCACGGATCCCCCTCCGGGCCGCGGCCAGCACCTCGGCCACGGTGATCCGCAGCAGGCCGGGGTCGGGCTCGGCGCCGTGCGGGTCGCCCCGGCCGCCGGACCAGAGCACGGTGTGCGGCCCGGAGCGCGGGCCCCACTCGGCCGGCGGGGTCGGGCCGAACAGCAGCACCGACGGCGTCCCGTACGCGGTGGCGAGGTGGGCGACGCCGGTGTCCCCGCAGACCACCAGCGCGGCCTCGGCCACCAGCGCGGCCAGCCCGGTCAGCCCGGTCGGCACCCACTCGGCCCCGACCGCGGCGGCCAGGTCGCGTTCGGACGGTCCGGCGGTGACCACGACCCGGTGCCCGTCCGCGGCCAGTTCCCGGGCCACCGCGGCGAACCGGTCGACCGGCCAGCGCCGCGACCCCGACGCCGCGCCCGGGTGGACCACCACCGCCCCCGGCGCCGGGCTCGGCTCGTCCGGCCGGTCCAGCCGGAGGTCGCCCGGATCGGCCGGGACGCCGTACCAGGACAGCAGCCGGCACCAGCGGTCGACCTCGTGCTCCCCGTCCGTCCACATCGGACCGAGGCCGTACGACCAGAGCTCGGCCGGCCCGGTCGCCCGCAGCAGCCGGGTCGACTGCGGCCCGCGGCCGTGCAGGTTCACCGCGAGGGCCGGCCCGTCCGTCCGGAGTGGACCGTCCAATCCGGACCGCGGCAGCACCGCGTCGACCGTGCCGGACAGCCGGGCCAAGGGTTCCAGCGCGGCCGGCCCGGCCAGCACCAGGCGGTGCCCGGGCCGGGCCCGCCGCAGTCCCCGCAGCGCCGGCACCGCGGTCAGCAGATCGCCCAGCCCGAGCGCCCGCAGCACCAGCAGGTCGGCTACGGCCACGAGCTCTCCACCGACGGCGTCACCACCAGCTCGCGCACCTCGCAGCCGGCGGGCTGGCGCAGCGCGAACAGCACGGTCGCGGCCACGTTCGCCGGGTCGTTGAGCTTCGCGTCCGCCGGCGGCTTGTACTTCTCGTCCCGGTCGTCGAAGAACGCGGTCTGCATCCCGCCCGGCACCAGCATCGTCACGCCGACCGTGCCCTGCAGCTCGGCCGCCAGCGCCCGGGTGAACCCGACCACCCCGAACTTCGACGCACAGTATGCGGTGGCGTCCGACAGCGCCCGGAACCCCAGCGTCGAGGCGCAGGTGACGACCCGGCCGTGCGACGCGGTCAGGTACGGCAGCGCGGCCCGCACCACCGCGGCGGTGCCGATCAGGTTGACCAGGATCACCCGGTCCCAGTCGGCACCGTCGACGTCGGCCAGCATGCCGCACTTGTCCGTACCGGCCGGGGTGAAGACGGCATCCAGACCGCCGGCCCGCTCCGCGATCGCCCGGACCGCGGCCTCGGCCGCCCGGGCGTCGGCCAGGTCGACCACCTCGAAGTCGGCGATCGCGTCCTTCACCTCCGCCGGTGGCGGCACCCGGTCCAGCACCAGCGCGGTCCCGCCCGCCTGTGCCACCGCCAGCGCGGTCGCCGCGCCGAGCCCGGACGCTCCTCCGGTCACCAGCACCGTCCCCAGTGGACGCTCAGCCATCCTGCCTCCCAGCAGTAGTCATCTCGTCGTTCCCACTCAGCTCGCCGCCGGCCGTCTCCACCAGGCGGGTGGTCGAGCGGCCGGCCAGGTACGGCACGACCACGACCTGCCCGTCCCAGCCGGCCAGCAGCTCGGTCTCCGGCAGCGCCGGTGCGGCGTAGTCGCCGCCCTTCACCCACACGTCGGGCCGGATCGCGTCGAGCACCGCCAGCGGGGTGTCCTCGGCGAACACGGTCACCGCGTCGACGGCGCCGAGCGCCTCCAGCACCCGGACCCGGTCCCGGGCCGGCACCAGCGGCCGGCCCGCACCTTTGAGCCGGCGGACCGACTCGTCGGAGTTGAGGCAGACGACCAGGCAGTCCCCGAGCCGCCGGGCCGCCTCCAGGGTCGCGACGTGCCCGGCGTGCAGAAGGTCGAAACAGCCGCCGGTGGCGACCACGACGCCGCCGGCGGCCCGGGTCCGGCGGACCACCTCGGCCGCCGGCCGGCTCACCGCGGCCGTCCCGGACCGGCCCACCCCGACAGGGCCGGGCCGGTCCGGAACAGCCAGTCCCGGATCCACCATGGACAGTGCCGAGCCGGCAGCCGACGCCACCGATCCGCCCGGCGCCGCCGACGGACTGCCGGACGGCGCCGACAGGACAGGGGCCAGCGAGGCCGGCCCACCGGCGGCGACGTAGGCCGACGCGGCCGCCACGCCGGCGGTGACGGCCTCGCTCGGCAGCGCCCCGGCCGCGAGCCGGACCGTCACCGTCGCGGCGAACCGGTCCCCCGCTCCGCACGGGTCCCCGCCCGCTGCCTGCGACACCGGCACGGCCAGCGGTACGTCGTCCGGTCCGGCCAGCAGCGCGCCGCGCGGGCCGAGCGTCACCGCGACCCCGGCCGCCCGCCACCGCCGGGCCAGCAGCCGGGCCGCCCGCGCCGCCGCGGCGACCGTCCCGCCGTCCGCGGACAGGCCGGTGAACCGCAGCGCTTCGGCCAGGTTCGGCGTCGCCACCCGGACTCCGGGCACCGGCTCGGCCCCGCGCGGGTGCGGGTCCCAGACCACCGGCACCGACGCGGTCGCCGCGGCCAGCGCCGAGCGCAGCCTGGCGTCCGCGCTCAGCCCCCGGCCGTAGTCGGAGACCAGCAGCGCCCCGGCACCGTGGACGGCTGCCCGCATCGCCGCGGTGACCACCGGCGGCCCGGGTGCGGCCTCCTCCCGGTCCAGCCGCAGCAGCGACTGCCCGGCGACCCGGATCCGCTCCTTCACCGGCGTCCGCCCCGGCAACCGGCCGGCGATCACGGTCACGCCCGCGGCGGCCAGCAGCGCGGCGACCCGCTCCCCGGCCGGGTCGTCGCCGAGCGCGGTGACGAGCACGACCTCGCCCGCGTCCCGGGCGGCCAGCAGCGCCGCCAGCCCGGCCCCGCCCGGCCGCTCGGCCTCGGTCAGCGCGCTGACCACCGGCACCGGGGCGTCCGGGCTGAGCCGGTCGGCCCGTCCGGACAGGTCCCGGTCCAGCAGCACGTCGCCGACGACGACCAGCGGGCCCCTCACGCGGGCGTGGTCTCGAGCGCGTCGGCGGCGGGCTCGACCCGGCCGAGCACGTCCTCGTACACGGCCAGGGTGCCGGCGGCGATGCGGTCCCAGGAGTAGCGGGAGCGGGCCCGGTCCACGCCCGCGGTCCCGTACGCCTCCCGCCAGAACGGCTCGGCCAGCAGTTGCCGCATGGCGGCGGCCAGCCGGTCCGGCCGGCGGGACGGCACCAGCGTGCCGGTCGCGCCGTCCACGACCGTGTCCAGGAACCCGCCGGTCGCGCCGGCGATCACCGGCACCCCGCAGGCCATCGCCTCCAGCGGCACGATCCCGAACGGCTCGTACCAGGGCGTGCAGACGACGACGTCGGCCGAGCGCATCAGCACGGGCATGTCCGCCCGGGACACCGCGCCGGCCAGCCGGACCCGGTCGGCCACGCCGAACCGCTCGGCCAGCCGCATCAGCCGGGCCGCCTCCGGATCGGTGGTCATCCGGTCCGCGACCGGGCCACCGGCGATGATCAGCTCTGCCTCCGGGACCGCGGCCAGCGCCCGGATGACGGTGTCGAAACCCTTGCGCGGCACCAGCCGGCCGACACACAGCACCCGCGGCCGCTCGCCCCGTTCGGCGACCGGCCCGTCCGGCCGGAACTGTTCGACGTCCACCCCGGACGGCACCACCGCGATCCGGTCGCGGGTCGCGCCCATCGCCAGCAGCTCGCCGACCTCGTCGGAGGACAGCGCGATGATCCGGGCGGCGTCGTGCGCCAGTGCCCGCTCGAACCGGATCCGGGTCGGCGGGCTGGTGTCCTGCTGGCCCTGGAAGCGCTGCTTGGTCACCCCCAGCGCGTGGAAGGTCTGCACCACCGGCACGTCCAGCTCCCGGGTGGCGGCCAGCGCGGCCAGCCCGGACATCCAGAAGTGGGCGTGCACGAGGTCCGGCGGGGCCGCGGCCAGCTGCGCCGCCAGGGCCGAGCCGAACTTGCCGATCAGCGGCAGCAGGTCGTCCTTGGGCAGCGGCGTCGCCGGCCCGGCGTCCAGGTGCGTGACGAGCACCCCGTCCGCCGTCCGGATCTGGGCCGGCAGGTCGGCCGAATCGCGTCGCGTGTAGACGGTCACCTCGTGCCCGGCCCGCGCCAGCGCGCGGGACAGGGCCTCGACGTGCACGTTCTGACCACCCGCGTCGACCCCCCCGACCACGGCAAGCGGGCTGGCGTGCTCGGACACCATGGCGATCCTCATCGGGTCACCTCCTTGAGAAGTCGGTCCCAGTCGTGCAGGAAGCGGGACAGCCCGTACCGGTCCAGGGCAGCGCGGCGGGCCACGCGGCCCGCCGCAGCGGCCGCGTCACGGTCGGCGAGCAGCCGGCGTACTCCATCGCTCAGCACGTCCATCCGGTTCGAACAGACCCCGGCACCCGGCGGCACCGCCTCGACCGCCTCGGTGGTGGCCAACGCCACCACCGGCATCCCGAGGTGCATGGCCTCGACCAGCGACAGGCCGAGCGATGTCCATCGGAACGGGTGCAGATACACCCTGCGCCGTGCGAGCGCATCGTGCATCTCGAGCTGGGGCAGATCGTGAGCGACGACACCCTCCACCTGGTCCGTGTTCATGCCGAACAGGTCGAGCGGGGCGATCCCGGCGAAGACCGGCAGCAGATCGGCCCCGACCAGCCGGCCGCGCCGGACCGGGTCGTTCACCACCACCGCGGCCCGGGCCAGCTCGCCGGTCCACAGTGGACCCGGGTCCGGTACGCCGTGCTCGATCACCACCGTGGGCGCCCGGCCCGAGTCCCACATCAGCGCGTTGAAGTGGGTCACGTGCACGATCGGGATGTCATCCCGGTCGGCCAGCGGGTGCCGGGTGCGCGGCACGTCCCCGCGCGGGCAGTCGTGCTCGACGTACACGGCCGGGACGTCGCGGCCGACCCGCCGGCCGCCGAGCCAGGTGTCGGCCAGCTCCAGGTCGCGCGGGCGCTGCAGCACGACCACGTCGACCGGCTCGGCGGCCAGCTGCGCCGGGGTCACCTCCCGGACCGCCGCCGGCCAGTCGTACGTCCGCGCCCGGCCGCGGCCGTCCGGGCCGCGGTCCGGGACGACCGGGACGAGGTGGTCGTGCGCGCCCCGGACGAACGCGGTGCTCCAGGCCCCGTGCACGTGCCAGCTGAGGACCCTCATGCCGCACCGGCCAGCTTCTCGACCGCGACGACGACGTCGTCCGCGGTCACCGTGTCCAGGCAGGGGTGCCCGGGGATCGGGCAGACCGTCGCCCGGGTGGCCCGGCAGGGCGCGTCCTGGTCGCCGAGCAGGACGCTCGGCACGCCGTACGGGGCCCAGCGGGCGGCCGGGACGACCGGGGCGAACAGCGAGACGACCGGGGTGCCGACCGCGGCGGCGAGGTGCGCCGGGCCGGTGTTGCCGACCACCACCACTGCTGCCCCGGCCAGCACCGCCGCCAGCTCCGCGAAACTCGTCCGCCCACCCAGATCCAGCACGCCCGCCCCGGCACCCGCCCGCGCGCCGGCACCCGGCCCCGGCCCAGCCGCCGCGGCCGGCCCAGCGACGGCGGCCGTCAGGGCGGTCTCGGCCGGCCCGCCGGTGACCAGGACGCGATGCCCGGCCGCGGCCAACGCCCGCACCGCGCCGGCGCACCGGTCCGGCGACCAGGCCCGGGCCGGCACCGACGCGCCCGGGTGCAGCACCACGTACGGCCCGGGTCCGGTGAGGTGGTCCACCGCCGGCAGCGGCCGGCGCACCCGCAGCCGCCCGTCGTCCCCGGGCGGCAGCCCGAACCCGGCCGCCGCCGCGGTCGACAGTCCCCGCTCGGCCTCCGGCAGGTCCTCCTCGACGCGGTGCCGGACGTCCAGCAGCGAGCCCGGGTAGTCCGCGCTGATCGCGGTCACATGCCGGACCCCGGCCAGCCGCAGCAGCAACGCCAGCGGCAACGCCGACTGGTGGTACGAGGTGAGCACGACCGCCGCATCCAGCCGCAGGAACCGCAGCGTCGCGACCAGACCGTCCACATCGGACCGCTCGACCGGCTCGGGCGCCGGGTCGATCCACGGCGCCCGCCATTCGATCGTCTCGGTCACCCCGGGCAGCAGCGCCGCCGCCTGCCGGCCGCGCGGTCCGGTCAGCAGCACGACCTCGGCCGCGGCGGCGACGGCCCGCACCGCCGGCCCGGCCAGCAGCACGTCGCCCTCATTGTCCAACCGCGCCACCAGCACCCGCTGCGGACCGGCCGAGGCGGACGGAGCGTTCACGACCGCCCCACCATCGCCAGGGCGACCTCCACCGCGGACGCGAGATCGGCCGCGACCACCGGCGCGGCCGCCACCTCCTCGGGCCGGGTCACCGCGGTCGGCACCAGCACCGACCGCGCGCCGGCGGCCCGGGCCGCGCCGAGGTCCCCGCCGATGTCCCCGATCACCACGCACCGCTCCGGCGGCACGCCGAGCGCGGCCGCCGCGGCCAGCACCAGCCCCGGCTGCGGCTTGCGGCACCCGCAGGCGGCGTCCGGCCGGTGCGGGCACAGCTGCCAGGTGTCGAACGGCCCGAGCAGCTCCTCGACCCGCGCGTTGACGAGGTCGACCTGGTCGCGGGTGACGTACCCGCGGCCGATGCCGGACTGGTTGGTCACCACCCCGAGCGGCACCCCGCCGGCCCGCAGCCGGTCCAGCGCCGCCAGCGCCCCCGGCACCGGCTCCACCAGCGCCGGGTCGCCGTTGTACGGGACGTCGTGCACGAGCGTGCCGTCCCGGTCGAAGAGGACCGCGTACCGCGGCGCGCGCAGCGGCCGCTCCCCCCGGGCGGTGAGCTCGCCCCGGACCCGGTGCGCCACCGCGACCGGCGGGATCACCGCCGAGGTCGCCAGCATGGTGGCCACCTCGGCCGGCGTCCGGGGCCCGGGCGCGATCCGGGCCCGGGCGAACTCCGCCGTCCCGGCCAGCCACGCCAGCCCCGCCCCGACCGCCAGCTTCCTGTTTCGTGTCACGACACCGACCAACGAGACGAGCGCGGCCGAGGTGACCATGACGTGCCGGGGCAGCCGCCCGCGGCCGGCACCGGCCCGCTCCCGCCAGGTCCGCCCGTGCAGCCGGCGCAGCAGCGCGTCGTCTGCGTTGCCGGCCTGGGTCCGTACGGACACCCAGCGCGAGGCCGGCCGGACCGGGTGCTCGACCTGCCGCGCACCCCGGACCAGCGTGAAGCCGGCGTCCAGCAGCCGCAGGGCCAGGTCGGCGTCCTCCCGGTACGCCCGCGGGAACCGCTCGTCGAAGCCGCCGACCCGGACCAGCGCCGGGCGCCGGAAGGCCATGTCCGCCGTCGCCCAGGCCGCGCCGGCCAGCCCCGCGGTCACCCGCTCCCAGTCGGTCGGGCGGCGGCCGGCCGGCAGCGGCACCCGCAGCCGGCCCTGCGACCCGGCCACCGCCGCGGGCAGCCCGGCCAGGTCCCGGACCAGGTCCGCCGTCCAGGACGGCCCCGGCCGTACGTCGTCGTCGAGGAAGGCGACCCAGGGCGTCGTCGCCGCCCGCCAGCCGAGGTTGCGGGCCGCGGCCGGCCCGCGGGCCGTACCCGGCACGACCCGGATCGGCGCCCAGGCCGGCAGGTCCAGGGCGCGGTCGGTCACCCGGCGGTCGTCCACCACCAGCACCGCCGCGGGAACCGGCCCGGTCCCGGCCGCGAGCGCGTCGAGCAGGACCCGCAGCGACGGGCGCCCGACGGTCGGGACGACCACCGAGAAAGCTGTCACGAGAGCGGCCGCCGGACCAGGTACGGCCCGAGGACGAGCACGTCCACCGGGGCCGACCCGAACAGCTCCAGCGCGTCCCGCGGGTCGTCCACGATCGGCCGCCCGGCCGTGTTCAGCGACGTGTTCACCAGGCAGGGCAGCCCGGTCCGCCGCTCGAACGCGGTGAGCAGCGCCGCCACCCCGGGCTCCCGCTCCGGGTCGACCGTCTGGGCCCGGGCCGTGCCGTCGACGTGCACGACGGCCGGGATCCGGTCCCGCCACTCGTCCCGGACCCGGTGCACGAACAGCATGTACGGCGAGGGCAGCGGCCCCTCGAACACGTCCGCCGCCCGGTCCAGCCGGATCATCGGCGCCACCGGCCGGAACTGCTCCCGGCCCTTGACGTCGTTGAGCTTCGTCAGGGTCTCCCGCCGGCCGGGGTTGGCCAGCAGGGAGCGGTGCCCGAGCGCGCGCGGGCCGTATTCGGCGCGACCGGCGAACCAGGCCACCACCCCGTCCGCGGCCAGCACGTCGGCGACCTCACCGGCCAGGTCGGCCGGTCGCGTGTACGGCCAGCGGGCGGTGTCCAGCCAGGCCGCGAGCTCGGCGTCGGTCCAGCCCCGGCCGAGGTCGGCGCCGGCCATCGGCTCGGCCCGCTCCCCCGCGGCCGCGGCCACGTGCAGCGCGCCGCCGAGCGCGGTGCCGGCGTCCCCGGCCGCCGGCTGCACCCAGACCGTCTCGTACGGCCCCTCGGCCGCCAGCCGCGAGTTGGCCACGCAGTTCAGCGCGACCCCGCCGGCCATCGTCAGCGCCTTCTCCCCGGTCTGCCGGTGCAGCCAGGTCGCCAGCTCCAGCAGCACCTCCTCCAGGCGGACCTGCACGCTCGCGGCCAGGTCGGCGTGCTCGGCGGTGAACTCGTCGGCCGCGGCCCGGCGCTTGGCCAGCGCGTCCCAGGCGACCGGGTCGGTCCGGAAGCCGCCGTCGCCGGTGGCCCGGATCGCCTCGCGCAGCAGCGGCAGGTGCCGCGGCGTCCCGTACGAGGCCAGCGCCATCACCTTGTACTCGTCGGAGGAGCGCAGGAAGCCCAGGTGCTCGGTGACGTCCTCGTAGAGCAGGCCGAGCGAGTGCGGCAGCGACTGGGAGGCCAGGACGGTCAGCGTGCCGTCGGCCGCGTACCGCCCGGCGAGGTGGGAGACGGCCTCGCCGCGGCCGTCGAGCACGAGCACCGCGGACTCGCGCTGCGGCGCGGCCAACCCGGCCGAGGCGGCGTGGGCGATGTGGTGCGGGACGTAGCGCACGGCGTCCGGGTCCAGCCCGGGAAGCGCGGTGGCCAGGAACTGCGGCGCCCGCTGCGCGTACGTGGTCCGCAGCGAGTCCCAGGGGTCCTCGACCCCGACCTCGGCCGGCGGGCGGACCAGCGCCGGGTCGAACGAGTACGTCACGACGTCCACGTCCGCGGCGGTCAGCCCGGCCCGTTCCAGGCACCAGGCCGCGGCCAGCTCCGGCAGCTCCCAGGCCGCGAACGGCACCGGCCGCTTGCCGTGCTTGCGGCGGCTGAACCGCTCCTCCTCGGCCGCGGCGACGACCTCGCCGTCGACGACGAGGGCGGCGGCCGGGTCGTGGTAGATCGCGTTGATGCCGAGGACACGCACGCAGGAAACCTCCGGTAGGCGATCTCGGCGCCGTCACAGAGATGAACCGGCGCCGAGACACGGGGGGATGCCTGCGGCTCAAGCATCGGCGCCGTAATGGTTCCCCGGCGCACCCGCCAGTCAAACCCGAACGGACGAGAACCGCTACTCAGCGCGCCCGGAAGAGACCTTTGCGGGGGACCCTGCGGCGGCCCGACCGCGGACAGGCGTCGGCCCGGTCCCCCGCGAGGGGAACCGGGCCGTGAGGTATCACCACCGGGACTCAGACAGCGCCGGCTTCCAACCTCGTCATCCCCGACTGATGCCAGGCCTTAGGTGAAGATGCTCACCCCGCCCGGCCCGACAAGCAGGCCCACCACGATGAGCACGATGCCGAACAGCAGCGCGCCGCGGACGATCTGGACGATCCCGGCGATGACCAGGATGACTGCGAGGATCCAGAGGATGAATTCCATGGCGTCTTGTTACCCCCTGAAAATGACTGTCCAAACAGGACGGTGGGTGATCTTCGACTACTCTGGGTGCGCGGTCGGATGCGGCTCCGCGGTCACTTCCGGAGGGACCGCGCGCTCTCCCGGTTGTTCGCCTTCCGGAGGGCCTCGACGAGCTCGTCCTTGGTCATCCGGGACCGGCCCCGGACGTCCAGGCGCTTCGCCAGCTCCATCAGGTGGGCCTTGGACGCGTTGGCGTCCACGCCGCCCGGGGTCGGCCGGGACTTGCGGGACGCGCGGCCGGACCGGGCCGCCTGAGCGTCCGACGGACCCTTCTCGTCCTTCTGCTCCCAGTGGTCGCCGACCTTCTCGTACGAGTGCTTGAGCGAGGAGAACGCGGTGCGATGGGCGCGCTCACCCTCCCCGTACTCCTCGACGGCCGAGTCGTGCGTCTTCGACCACGTCTCCTGCGCTTTCTTGGGCGACCGCTGGAGCGTCGCCGGCAGGTCCTTCTTGGCGGGCATCGACCCTCACCTCCTGGACCGGGTCATACCCCGGAAAGCCGGAAGGGCACCGGCCGGGTCGCGGCTGGTGCCCTTCCGGCAGGTCGCCGATCAGCGCTTGAACGCGTCCTTGACCTTGTCGCCGGCGTCCTTGACCTTCTCGCCGGCGTCCTTCACGTCCGCCTCGGTCTGCTGGCCGCGACCCTCGTTGCGCATCTCCTCGTCGTCGGTGGCCGCGCCGACCGCCTCTTTGCCGCGTCCGGCCGCACGGTCAGCGGCATTGCCGATCTTGTCGTCGAGTCCCATGACACTGGTCTACCCACCAAATTCCGCTCTATCCGCGACCGCGACCCCGATCGCGGTCGCGGTCGCCGGGTAGTGGACCGCCCCCGACGGGCTAGTCGTCGATGCCCTCGGCGGCCGACAGGTCCGGCATGTCGGCGTCGGAGGCGAGCGGGAGGCGGACCAGGAACCAGGTCGCGCCCGGCTCGGAGTCCAGCTGGATGTCGCCGTGGTGCTTCTTGACCACGATCCGCCAGGAGATGTCCAGGCCCAGGCCGGTACCCTCGCCGACCGGCTTGGTGGTGAAGAACGGCTCGAAGATCCGCCCGGCGATCTCCGGCGGCACGCCCGGACCGGTGTCCCCGATGGCGACGACGATGCAGTCGTCCTCGCGGGAGGTCCGCACGGTCAGCGTGCCCTCCCCCGCCATCGCCTGCACCGCGTTGTCGATGAGGTTGGTCCAGACCTGGTTGAGCTCGGCCGCGTACGCCGGCAGCGGCGGCAGCGTCCGGTCGTAGTCCTTGACCACCGTGACCTTGTCGCCGATCTTGCGGGCCAGCATCACCAGCGTCGAGTCGAGCAGCTCGTGCACGTCGACGACCTGGAACGGGGCCCGGTCCATCTGCGAGTACTGCTTGGCCGCGCCGACGAGCGTGGACACCCGGGTGGTGGCGTCCTCGATCTCGTTCATCAGCATCTCGGTCTCGACCGTGTACGCCAGCCAGCGGATCGCGCCCTCGGTGGCCGTGCCCGGGCACTTCTGCACCGCCTCGGCCAACCACTCGACGTCCAGCCCCGCGTTGACCAGCGTCGGGGCCAGGTCCCAGCCGCCGCTGACGCCGTGGTCCTCCAGCCAGTCACCGAGCTCGTCCTCGGCGTCGCTGGCCTCGATCGGGCCGAGCTTCGGCGCCTTCGCGACCCGCTCGACCGCCTCCTCCTGCAGCTTCACCAGCGCCGGCATGTTGGCCGGCGCGATCGCGCCGCCGGCCAGCATGGCCAGCTTGTGCCGCATCCCGGCGACCCGCTCGCGCAGCGCGGCGGTGGCCCGCACGGCGGCCGCGGCCGGGTTGTTCAGCTCGTGGGTCAGGCCGGCGGACAGCGACCCGAGCGCGAGCAGCCGCTCCCGCTCGTTGACCAGCCGCTGGCTGTTCTGCATCCCGAGGAAGATCCCGTCGAGCAGGTGGATCGCCATCGGGAACCACTCGCGGACCTGGGTACCCCACTCGTCCGCCGGCAGCTGGAAGATCCGCATCTCGGTCGCGGCCTCGACCGTCGCCCCGTACGTCTTGGAGGCCCGGTCGGTGCTCAGGTAGGACTGGGTGGCGCCGAAGTAGGACCCGACGTGGTCGGTCCGGTTGATCTGCACCCGCTCGCCCCCGGCCAGCCGGGACAGCACGAGCGTGCCCGACAGCAGCACGAAGAAGCAGGTGGGCGGGTCGCCTTCGGCGACCACCACGTCGCCGGCCGGCACCGTCCTGACCTCGCCGTGCTCGGAGATCCAGTCCAGCTGCTCATCGCTCAGCGACTCGAACAGGAACAGCCGCCGCAGCTCGTCGCGGCCCAGCGTCTCGCGCGTCTCAGTCACAGCTTCTCCAGGTACCGGTGCACCAGCGTGACGGCCATCGCGCCCTCGCCGACCGCGGACGCGACCCGCTTCACCGAGTCCGACCGTACGTCGCCGGCCACGAACACGCCGGGCACGCTGGCCTCCAGGTGGTACGGGTCGCGGTCCAGCGCCCAGCCGGCCGGTCGCCGGCCCTCCACGACCAGATCCGGACCCGTGAGCACGAAGCCCCGGGGGTCCCGGTCGAGGCAGCCGTCGAGCCAGTCGGTGCGCGGTGCCGCTCCTATGAAGACGAACAACCAGGACGCCGGGACTGTTTCCGTGCTGCCGCTCGCGTTGTTGCGCAGCTCCAGCGTCTCCAGATGCTCATCGCCGCTGCCGCCGACGACCTCGGTGCAGGTGCGGACCTCGATGTTGGGGACCTTGTCGATCTGGTCGATGAGGTAGCGCGACATCGAGGAGTCCAGGCTGCCGCCGCGGACGAGCAGGGTGACCTTGTCCGCGTACCGGGAGAAGTACATGGCGGCCTGGCCGGCGGAGTTGGCGCCGCCGACGATGTAGACGTCCTGGCTGCGGCAGGACGGGCCCTCGGTGGTGGCGGCGCCGTAGAAGACGCCCCGGCCGGCCAGCTCCGACAGTCCCGGCGCCTCCAGCATCCGGTACGACACCCCGGTCGCCAGGATCACCGTGTGCGCGGCCAGCTCCGAGCCGTCTTCGAACCGGACGACCCGGGCGTTGCCGCGCTGCTCCAGCCCGACCACGTCGCGGGTGGTGAGCATCTCGACCTCGAACTTCAGCGCCTGCCGGCGGGCCCGCTCGGTCAGCTGCTCGCCGGACACGCCGTCGGGGAATCCGAGGTAGTTCTCGATCCGCGAGCTGGTGCCGGCCTGGCCGCCGGTGGCGCGCCGCTCGACCAGCACCGTCCGCAGCCCCTCGGAGCCGCCGTACACCGCGGCGCCGAGACCGGCCGGTCCGCCGCCGACCACGACCAGGTCGTAGAAGTCGGTGGAGGGGTTCGTGGCCAGGCCGACGTGGGCGGCGAGCTCGGCGTCGGACGGCTCGATCATCGCGGCGCCCTCGGCGGTGATCACGACCGGCAGCCGGTCGTCGCCGACGGCGGCCGCGGACAGCAGCCGGACCGCCTCGGCGTCGTCGGCCAGATACCACCGGAACGGGACGGAGTTGCGGGCCAGGAAGTCGCGGACCTCGAACGAGCGGGCCGACCAGCGGTGGCCGATGACCCGGATCTCCCGGGCCGGCCGCCGGTCCACCGCGGCCCAGGACGCCAGCAGCCCGTCGACCACCGGATACAGCTTCTCCTCCGGCGGGTCCCAGGGCTTGAGCAGGTAGTGGTCGAGGTCGACCACGTTGATCGCCTGGATCGCCGCGTCGGTGTCCGCGTACGCCGTCAGCAGGACCCGGCGGGCCAGCGGGAACAGGTCCATCGCCTGCTCCAGGAACTCGATGCCGCTCATCTGTGGCATCCGGTAGTCCGCCAGCAGCACGGCCACCTGCTCGCCGCGCAGCTTGATCTCCCGCACCGCCTCCAGCGCCTGCGGGCCGGACTCGGCCCGGACGATGCGGTAGCCCTCGCCGTACTTGCGGCGCAGGTCACGGGCGACCGCGCGGGACACGCTGGGGTCGTCGTCGACCGTCAGGATCGCCGGTCGAGCGACGCGGCCGGTGTCGGGAGCAGTCATGGTGCCCTAGTCAATCAGCGCAGGCCCCCCACGTCTTCCCCGTTGCCCTTCGCGCACAGCGAACACCGTCAGGACTCGGGCGCGAAGACGGCGAGGCCGGACTCCGCCGGCCTCGACACGAGGCCTCCCGGCCCCGTTGAGCGTCCACGCCACCGGTCCTCCCGGCCACCGCATGTCCGCCGCTCACTCGCGCTGGAGGATGGATTCCTCGAGGTCGAGTTCGCGCTGGACCCGGAGGAGCACCTCGTCGTCGATCTGACCGCGGTCACGCAGGTCGATGAAGACCTCGCGCTCGGCCTCGATCATCGCCCGGCGCAGCCGCCGGAACGAGACCGTCGGCGGCTCCATCGCCGACCCGTCCGCCGCACCGCGGCCGCCGAGCCGTTCCCACGCGCCCAGCTGCCGGATCTCGGCCTTCTCCCGCAGCCGGGACACCACGTCCTCGGGCACGGTGCCGTTGTTGGCCAGCTCCTGGTCGAGCCGGGCCAGCGCCGCGTTCGCGGCCGCATGCTGCGCGCCGGCCTCCCGGATCAGGTCCTGCTGCTCCTCCGACCCGGTCACCCCGAGCCGGCGGATCAGCTTGGGCAGCGTCAGGCCCTGGATGAGCAGCGTCCCGACCACCACCACGAACGTGAGGAACTGGATCAGGTCCCGCTCCGGGAACGACTCCGGCAACCCGAACGCCGCCGCCAGCGACACCACCCCGCGCATCCCCGCCCACGCCAGCACGGTCGGGTACGTCCACGGCGGCCGGGTGTCCCGCCCGGCCACCTTCGGGATCAGCAACGGCAGGTAGGTCCCCGGGTACATCCAGGCGAACCGGGCCGCGATCGTGGTCACCAGCGCGACCGCCGAGGCCAGCACGAGCGTGCCCGGATCCCGCCCGGACAGGGCGTCCAGCACGGCCGGCAGCTGCAGCCCGATCAGCGCGAACACCACCGACTCGAGCAGGAACTCGATCACCCGCCAGACCTCGGTGCCCTGCAGCCGGGTGGCCGCGGTCTGCCGGCGCGGCGAGTTGTGCCCGAGGTACAGCCCGGCGGTGACGACCGCGAGCACCCCGGACCCGTGGTAGCCGGCCCAGCCGAGCTGCTCGGCGGCGGCGAAGGCGAGGAACGGCAGCAGCAGGACCAGCGTGTTCTCCAGCACCGGGTCGTGCAGGTACTGCAGCAGCCACTCGACCGCCACCGCCAGCACGATCCCGACGACGACCCCGCCGATCGCGGCGACGGCGAACTCGGCGATCCCCTTCCAGATCGAGAACCCGCCGGCCACCGCCGCCCCGACCGCGACGCGGTACGCGGTCAGCCCGGTCGCGTCGTTCACCAGGCTCTCGCCGGCCAGGATCGTGACCAGCCGGCGCGGCAGCCCGACCGTACGGCCGACCGCGGTGGCGGCGACCGCGTCCGGCGGCGAGACGATCGCACCGAGCGCGAACGCAGCCGCCAGCGGCAGGTCCGGCAGCACCGCGTGCACGGCGAAGCCGACCGCGAGCGTGGTGAACAACACCAGCCCGACCGAGAGCAGCCCGATCGGCCGCAGGTTCTGCCGGAAGTTGATCACCGAGCTCTGCCAGGCCGCGGCGAACAACAGCGGCGGCAGGATGAAGTAGAGGACGAGCTCCGGCTCCAGGTGGTAGTCGTCGACGCCGGGGATGAACGACGCGGCGATGCCGGCCACCACCAGCAGCAGCGGTGCGGACAGGGTGAACCGGCGGGCGACACCGGCCACGGCGGCCGCCGCCGCGACCAGCAACATCGTCTCGAACAGCATGGGCAGCCTCCTCCAGCTCGACCCGGGCGATGCCGGCCACAGCCGCCCGCAACACGCGTCGACCTGCGAAGGTTCCCGCATCGGCGGCGGAGGCGGAACTGCCGGGGCGTAGGTTCGCCCAGAGCAGACCTGAGGAGGAACCCGTGACCGCCTGCCCGCACGTCGCCGAGCTGCCCAGCCCCGCGCCGGCCCCGAGCACCACCCAGGGCTGCGAGGAGTGCCTGGCCGCCGGCACCTCGTGGGTCCACCTGCGGCTCTGCCTGACCTGCGGCAAGGTCGGCTGCTGCGACTCCTCGCCGCAGCGGCACGCCAGCAAGCACGCCGACGCCGACGGCCACCCGGTGATCCGCTCGTTCCAGCCGGGCGAGGACTGGCGCTGGTGCTTCGTCGACCAGATCCTGGTCTGAGGCGGTCCTGGCCCGAGGCGGGACTGGCAGACTGGCCCGCCGTGGACTCCCGGCCGCTCGCGGTGATCGACATCGACGGGGTGGTCGCCGACGTGCGCCACCGCCTGCACCTCATCCAGGACAAGCCCCGGCGCTGGGACGAGTTCTTCCTCGCCGCCGGCGAGGACCCGCCGCTGGCCGACGGTGTCACGCTGGTCCAGGAGCTCGGCGCCGACCACGACGTCCTCTGGCTGACCGGCCGCCCGGAGCGCACCCGGCGGCTGACCCGGGACTGGCTGGCCGCCCAGGGGCTGCCGGCCGAGCCGCTGCTCATGCGCCCGGACCGGGACTTCCGGCCGGCCCGCCTGACCAAACGGGACGAGCTGCGCAAGCTCCGCACGACCCGGGACGTCGCGGTCGTGGTCGACGACGACCCGGACGTGATCGACATGCTGGCCGCGGACGGCTTCCCGACCAAGCTGGCCGACTGGCTGCCGCACACCCCGACGCTGCGCAAGGCCCAGGAGTCCGACGGCCGGACCTGACCGGCCGACCTCGCGCGGCGGACCGGCCGCGCTCGGGCGGCGGACCGGCCGCCGACATAGCCTGTCGGTATGTCCCCGACGCTCGCGCTGCCGCGCAACGACGTCCGGCAGTACGAAGGCCTGGCCGACCAGTGGTGGCAGCCGTACGGGAAGTTCGCGATGCTGCGCTGGATCGCCGCCGCCCGGGCCGAGCTGATCCCGCCGGCGCCGCGGCCCGGCGCCGTGCTGGTCGACATGGGCTGCGGAGCCGGCCTGCTGGCGCCGCACGCGGCCCGGCTCGGCTACCGGCACGTCGGCGTCGACCTGGTCGACACCTCGCTCCGGCTGGCCGCCGAGCACGGGGTCCACGCCGTCCGGGGGGACGTCCAGCGGCTGCCGATCGCGGACGGGGCCGCCGACGCGGTCTCGGCCGGCGAGATCCTCGAGCACGTCCCGGACCTGCGGGCCGCGGTGGCCGAGGCCTGCCGGGTGCTGCGCCCGGGCGGGACGCTGGTGCTGGACACGATCGCGGCCACCCGGCTGGCCAAGCTGATCGCGGTCGACATCGCCGAGCGGTTGCCCGGCGGCGCGCCGCCCGGCATCCACGACCCGGCCCTGTTCGTCGACCGGGCCGAGCTCGTCGCCGAGGCGGCCCGGCACGGTGTCGCGCTGACGCTGACCGGCATGCGGCCGCCGATCCTGGGCACCCTGCGGTGGCTGGCCCGCCGCGACCCGGAGCCGCGGATGCGGCCCGTCCGGACCACCGCCGTGCTCTTCCAGGGCCACGGCATCAAGGAGGGCGCGTGACCGTTCCCGCCGCACTGACCGACCCCGGCGCGGCCCTGACCGCCGCCCGGGGCCTGGTCCCGGCGCTGGCCGAGCGGGCCGCGGCCCACGACGCCGCCGGCACGTTCCCGGCCGCCGACTTCGACGACCTGCGCGCGGCCGGCCTGCTCGGGCTGATGGTTCCCACCCGGCTCGGCGGTCCCGGGGCCGGCTTCACCGACTACGCCCGGATCGCGATGGCGCTCGGCGCCGGGGCCGGGGCGACCGCGCTGGTCTACAACATGCACGCCTCGGTCACCGGCGCGCTGGCCGGGACCCCGGACGACGTGGCCCGGGCGCTGGGCGTGCCGGAGTCGTACTTCGCGATGCGGGACGAGGCGCTGCGCCGGGCGGCCGCCGGGGCGCTGTTCGCGGTGGCGATGAGCGAGCGCGGCGCCGGCAGCCGGCTGTCGAAGCTCACCACCGCGTACGAGCCGGTGGAGAAGGGGTTCCGGATCACCGGGTCGAAGACGTTCGTGTCCGGGGCCGGGCACGCCGATCTCTACCTCGTCGCGGCCAAGCGCGCCGGTTCGGACCCGGCGCAGGTGTCGCACTTCCTGGTCCCGGCCGGCGACGGGCTGACCGTCGAGCGGACCTGGGACTCGATGGGCATGCGCGCCACCGGCAGCGACGACCTGCACCTGGACGTCGAGATCGGCGCGGACGCGCTGCTCGGCGGGATCGAGGGGCTGACCCTGCTGCTGGCCCAGGTGATGCCGCAGTGGCTCGTCGCCTCGTACGCGGCCGTGTACGTGGGCGTGGCCGAGTCCGCGGTGACCGCCGCGGTCGAGCACCTGCAGAAGCGCAACCTGACCCACCTGCCGGCGGTCCGGGCCAGGGTCGGCCGGGCCGAGACCCGGGTCGAGGCGGCCCGGCTGACCGTGCTGGAGGCGGCCCGGCGGGTCGACGCCGCGCCGGGCGATCCGGAGACCAACCGCTGGGTCTGGCGGGCCAAGCTGCTGGCCGGCGAGACCGCGATGGAGGTCGCGGCCTCGATGCTGGAGGCGGCCGGCACGTCGGCGACCCGGCGCGGCTCCCCGCTGGAGCGGATCTACCGGGACGCCCGCTGCGGCTCGTTGCAGCCGGCCACCTCGGACGTGTGCGCGGACTGGCTCGGCGCCGCCGCGCTCGGCCTCGACCCGGAGGCGACCGGGGTGTCGCGTTGGTGAGCACGGCGCGCATCGTCGGGATGGGGCACGCGCTGCCCGCCGCGTACTCGCAGCAGTCGGTCTGGGACGGGTTCTTCGCCGAGCACTTCCGGGACGTGCCGCTGGCCGAGCAGCTGTTCACCCGCTCCGGCGTCCGGACCCGGCACACCGTGGCCAACCCCGTGCACGAGGACGTCTCCCGCTGGGGCACCGCGGCCCGGATGGAGCGCTATCTGGCCGAGGCGCTGCCGCTGGGCAAGGACGCGGTCGCCACCGCGCTGGCCGACGCCGGGCTGGCCGCCGCCGACGTGGGGCTGTTCGCGGTCGCCTCCTGCACCGGGTACGTGACCCCCGGCGTCGACATCCGGCTGGCCCGCGACCTCGGCATGTCCGACCGGGTCCGGCGGCTGTTCGTCGGGCACATGGGCTGCTACGCCGCGCTGCCCGGGCTCGGCACGGTCGCCGACTTCACCGCGGCCCGGGACCGCCCGTCGGTGCTGCTCTGCCTGGAGCTGACCAGCCTGCACATCCAGCCGCCGACCACGGACGTGGACCAGGTCGTGGCGCACGCGCTGTTCGCGGACGCGGCGGCCGCGGTGGTGCTGGAGCCCTCGGCCCGGCCGGGGTTCGAGGTGGTCGACGTGGTCGCGCAGACCGACGTGAGCACGGCCGAGTACATGACCTGGGACGTGACCGATCTCGGCTTCCGGATGGGGCTCTCGCCGCGGGTGCCGGCGGTGCTGGCCAAGCACGTCCGGGGCGTCGTCGACGACCTGCTCGGCGCGCACGGGCTCGCCGCGGCCGACGTGGACGGGTGGGCGGTGCACCCGGGCGGGCGGCGGATCCTCGAGGTCGTGCAGCGCCGGCTGGAGCTCACGGACGGTGCGCTGGAGCACTCGTACGGGGTGCTCCGCGATCACGGCAACTGCTCCTCCGCCACCGTGCTCCTGGTGCTGGAGCGGATGCGGGCGGCCGGCGTAGTCGCTCCGGGGCGGTATCTGGTCGCGCTCGCTTTCGGCCCAGGTCTGACGCTGTACGCGACGTTGCTGCGGGCGGTGTAGCACCTCTTCGTACGGACGGCGCAACGGAAGAGTCTGACCGGATCTGGCGTTGCAAGATTTACCAAGTCGTTGCCGGGAAAGTTGCGCGTATCAGTCCCCGGCGTCGAACCTCGTAAGTACTGTGACCGTGACCACATACGACAACCAGAACTGACAGCCGACCGGAGCAACAAGCCATGTGCCCGCATCACCCAGCGTGTCCAACCTCGGACGCCGCCGACCGCGACGCCGCTGCTGTCGTCGCCAGCCATCCGGAGCAGGGGTGGAGCCTCCTCTGCAACGGGATCGTGCTGTTCGAGGACTGCGGCGAGATCCTGCCGGACGGACGCTGCATCGGTGCTCGACGCGCCACCAAGGTGCTACGCGTCGCCTGAGACCCGTGGGTCTCGCCGCCCGGCACTGAGCCGCCGGGCCCCATTCCCGACTACCGCCATTCCCGAACCGGGCCACCACCTCAGGTGACCCGGTTCTCGCGTTTCTCAGTCCTCGTAGGCTGCGATGGGCGGGCAGGCGCAGACGAGGTTGCGGTCGCCGTAGGCGCCGTCGATCCGGCGGACGGGCGGCCAGTACTTCGCGGTGCGGTCGACCGAGCCCGGGTACGCCGCCAGCTCCCGCTCGTACGGCCGGTCCCACTTGTCGGCGGTGACCATCGACGCCGTGTGCGGCGCGTTGCGCAGCGGGTTGTCCGACGCGTCCCACTCCCCGGACGCGACCCGGTCGATCTCCCCCTTGATCGCGATCATCGCGTCGGCGAACCGGTCCAGCTCGGCCAGGTCCTCGGACTCGGTCGGCTCGATCATCAGCGTGCCGGCCACCGGGAACGACATCGTCGGCGCGTGGAAGCCGTAGTCGATCAGCCGCTTGGCCACGTCGTCGACGCTCACGCCGGTCGCCTTGGTGATGGCCCGCAGGTCGACGATGCACTCGTGTGCGACCAGCCCGCCGTTGCCGGTGTAGAGCACCGGGAAGTGCGGCCGTAGCCGGGCCGCCACGTAGTTGGCCGCGAGGATCGCCGCCCGGGTCGCCGCCGCGAGCCCGTCCGGACCCATCAGCCGCACGTACGCCCAGGAGATCGGCAGGATCGACGCGCTCCCCCACGGCGCCGCCGACACCGGCCCGGGTCCGGTCGCCGGCCCGGCCAGCGGCTGCAGCGGGTGGTTGGGCAGATACGGCGCCAGGTGCGTCCGAGCCGCCACCGGCCCGATGCCGGGACCGCCGCCCCCGTGCGGGATGCAGAACGTCTTGTGCAGGTTCAGGTGCGAGACGTCCGCCCCGAACCGGCCCGGCTTGGCCAGCCCGACGAGCGCGTTGAGGTTGGCACCGTCGACGTACACCTGGCCGCCGGCGTCGTGCACGGCCGCGCAGATCTCGGCGATGTCCTGCTCGAACACCCCGTGCGTGGACGGGTACGTGATCATCAGCGCGCCGAGCCGGTCGGCGTGCTCGGTGATCTTGGCCCGCAGGTCGTCCAGGTCGACGTCGCCGTTCTCCCGGGTCGCGACCACGACCACCCGCATCCCGGCCATCGCCGCGGACGCCGCGTTGGTGCCGTGCGCGGACTGCGGGATGAGGCAGACGTCCCGGCCCTCCTGCCCGTTCGCGGCGTGGTACGCGTGGATCGCCAGCAACCCGGCCAGCTCGCCCTGCGAGCCCGCGTTCGGCTGCAGCGAGACCGCGTCGTACCCGGTGATCTCGGCCAGCCAGCGCTCCAGATCCGAGATGAGGTCGAGGTAACCCGGCACCTGCTCCGCCGGCGCGAACGGGTGCACGGACGAGAAGCCGGGCAGCGACACCGGCTCCATCTCGGCCGCCGCGTTGAGCTTCATCGTGCAGGACCCGAGCGGGATCATGCCGCGGTCCAGCGCGTAGTCGTAGTCGGCGAGCCGGCGCAGGTAGCGCAGCATCGCGGTCTCGCTGTGGTGGGCGGAGAAGACCGGATGGGTGAGGAACTCCGAGGTCCGCGCCGGCCCGTACGCGTCCGGGGTGCCGGCGTCGAGCGCGTCGAGGTCCGCGGTCACGCCGAACGCGGCCCACACGGCGGCGACGTGCTCGCGCCGGGTCACCTCGTCGCAGGCGATCCCGACCGTGTCGTCGTCCACCAGCCGTAGGTTGATTCCACCGCTTACCGCCTTGTCGACAACACTCTTTGCCGCTGAAGGGACCCGTACGGTCAGCGTGTCGAAGAAGCTCTCTGTCGACAGCTCGACCCCGCCCGCGCGCAGCCCGGCCGCCAGGATGGCGGTGTACCGGTGCACCCGGCGGGCGATCGCCCGCAGTCCGTCCGGCCCGTGGTAGACCGCGTACGCCCCGGCCATCACCGCGAGCAGCACCTGCGCGGTGCAGATGTTGCTGGTCGCCTTCTCCCGGCGGATGTGCTGCTCCCGGGTCTGCAGCGCCAGCCGGTACGCCGGCGCCCCGTCGGCGTCGACCGACACCCCGACCAGCCGGCCGGGCAGCTGCCGCTGCAGCCCGTCCCGGACCGACATGTAGCCGGCGTGCGGCCCGCCGAAGCCGAGCGGCACGCCGAAGCGCTGGGCCGAGCCGACCACGACGTCCGCGCCCCACTCACCCGGGGCCGGCAGCAGGGTCAGCGCCAGCAGGTCGGCCGCGACCGCCACGACCGCGCCCCGCTCCTTGGCCTCCGCGGCCAGCTCCGCGTACGAGCGGACCGCGCCGGATGCCCCCGGGTACTGCAGCAGCAGCCCGGCCAGCTCCCCCTCCGGCAGCCCCTCGGCGGCGACGTCGCGGACCACGACCGGGATGCCCATCGGCACGGCCCGGGTCCGGATCACCGCGATCGTCTGCGGCAGGCAGTCCGCGTCGAGCACGATCGGCGCGTCCGCGGGGGCCTTGGACACCCGCCGGGCCAGCGCGACCGCCTCGGCCGCCGCGGTCGCCTCGTCCAGCAGGCTGGCGTTCGCGGTCGGCAGCCCGGTCAGGTCGGCCACCATCGTCTGGAAGTTGAGCAACGCCTCCAGCCGCCCCTGCGAGATCTCCGGCTGGTACGGCGTGTACGCCGTGTACCAGGACGGGTTCTCGAAGATCGTGCGGCGGATGACCGGCGGCGTCACCGTGTCCGAGTAGCCCAGCCCGATCATGGACGTGGCGGTGCTGTTCCGCCCGGCCAGGGCCCGCAGTTCGGCCAGCACGGCGGCCTCGTCGGCGGCCGCGGGCAGCTCCAGCGAGCGGTCCGCGATCGAGCCCGGGACGGCGGCGGAGACCAGCTCCTCGATCGAGCCGTACCCGACCGCGGCCAGCATGGTCGCCTGGTCCTCGGCGTTGGTGCCGATGTGCCGCCCGGAGAAGGGCGCGGCCGACTCGAGCTCGGCCAGAGTGCTGCGATCCGACATGGAATCCTCGCTAGTGACAGGGCCGGGGGGTCGACGGTCTCCGGGCATCGACGCCCGGCGTTCCCCCTCTGTCCGTAGCCGTCCAGAGTCGCCTCGCCCGCGTGGTCCGTGCGCCTGAGAGGTTCCGGGGAGGTTGCCCCTTCGGCGCTCCGGCTGGCGGCCGGAGACTCTCCCACGCGGGTTTTGCAGCGGGATTCAGGCTACCAGTGGGCGCCCGGGAGGCTCGTACTCCGAGCCTGCTGTCATGGCTGTCATGCCGCAGTAACCCATGGGGCTCATGGGCGACCAGGCCTCAGGTTCAGGTCGAGTCCGGGGCGATCAACTCGACCACTCCCGAGTCCGGGCGGCCCGCCGGCGCCCGCACGATCGACTCGGCCAGGTGCCGCGTACGGGATCGACATGGCACTCGTGCCGGGCTCCTGCCGGACGGCGAGCCGCGCCAACGAACCGGGCGTGTTCACCATCGCCAACGCCGCGCCGCAGTCGCTGGCCCCGTTCCCGGGTGCCGCGCTGCTGGCCGTCGGCGGCGGTGCCAACCACGACCTCCTCTACCTGGGCGCGGCCGCGCTGACATTCCTCGGTGCCCTGGCCATTGTGCCGGTGCGGAAGGTGAAGTGACATGACCACCATGACCACGACCCCGCTCGACCTCGACGCCAGGATCGCCACCCTCGACCTGCGGGCCAAGGTGCGGCTGCTGACCGGGGCGACCTCGTTCACGCTGGCGCCGGCGCCGGAGATCGACCTCGGCGTGCTGCGGCTGTCCGACGGCCCGACCGGGGTACGCGGGCTGAAGTTCTCCGGCGGCCGGGTGGTCGCGCTGTTCCCGAACGCGACGCTGCTGGCCTCGGCCTGGAGCGAGGACACCGCGTACGAGGTGGGCGGGCTGCTGGCCGAAGAGGCGCAGGCCCAGGACATCCACGTGGTGCTCGGCCCGACGATCAACCTGCACCGCTCGGCGCTGGGCGGCCGGTTGTTCGAGGCGTACTCGGAGGACCCGCTGCTGACCGGCAAGCTCGCCGCCGCGTACGTCCGGGGGCTGCAGGAGCGCGGCGTCGGCGGGTGCCTGAAGCACCTCGTCGCCAACGAGTCCGAGACCGAGCGCAACTCGATGAACAGTGTTGTCGACGAAGCGACGTTGCGAGAGCTCTACTTGTTGCCATTCGAGATCGCGGTCGCGGAGTCCGAGCCGTGGTCGGTGATGGCCGCGTACAACGACGTGAACGGGGTCACGGCGACCGAGCAGGACGCGGTGATCAACGGCGTGCTCAAGGGCGAGTGGGGCTACGACGGGCTCGTCATGTCCGACTGGTTCGCGACCAAGACCGCCGGGCCGGCCGCCAACGGCGGCCTCGATCTGGTCATGCCGGGGCCGGACGGCCCCTGGGGCGAGGCGCTGGTCGCCGCGGTCGAGTCCGGTGAGGTCGCCGAGTCGGTGGTCGACGACCACCTGCACCGGCTGCTGCGGCTGGCCGAACGGACCGGGGCGCTCGGCCCGGCCCACCCGCACCCCGAGACCCCCGCTCCGGACAGCCCGACCCGGCGCGAGCAGCTGACCCGGCTGGCCGCCGCCGGCATGACCGTGCTGGCCAACGACGGCCCGGCGCTGCCGCTGGACCGCACGGCCCGGGTGGCGCTGATCGGCCGGCACGCGCTCGACACGATCGGCATGGGCGGCGGCTCGGCCCAGGTGAACGCGCCGTACCAGGTGAGCGTGGCCGCGGGGCTGACCGATCTGCTCGGCGACGCGGTCACCGTGACCGACGGGGTCGAGGTCCGGACCCGGCCGGTGCCCGCCGCGGCCGGCTTCGTCACCGACCCGCGGACCGGCGCACCGGGTGTCCGCATCACCCTCTACGACCCGGCCGGCGATGTGATCCAGGAGCAGCACAGCACTCTGGCCAGCATCGCGGTCGGCTTCGACGACGACTTCCCGCAGACCGTCGCGGCCGTGAAGTTTGAAGCTGTGGTCGAGAGTCAGCCGATCGCGATCGAGATCGGCGTCTCCGGGGCGGCGGACTGGGAGCTGGACGTCGACGGCGTCCTCAGCTCGCACGCGCTGGTCACCTCCGGTACCGGGATCGGCGAGGAGCTGCTGGCCCCGCCGAGCACGGTCGGCACGTACCCGGCGGCGACCTCGGTGGTCGCGACCGCGACCCTGCGGGCGGCCGGCGACTCCCCGCTCGCCCACGCCGGGCTCTTCCGGCTGGTCGCCCGGCCGGCCCGGCGCGCCGACGAGGCGGTCATCGCCGAGGCGGTCGAGGCCGCCCGGGCCGCGGACGTCGCGGTCCTCGTGGTGGGCCTGACCGAGGAGCAGGAGACGGAGGCCGTCGACAAGACCACGCTGCGGCTGCCGGGCGCCCAGGACGCGCTCGTGCACGCGGTCGCGGCGGCGGCGGCGGCGCAGCGGACCGTGGTCGTGGTGAATGCGGCAACGCCGGTGCTGATGCCCTGGCTGGCAGAGGTCGACGCGGTGCTCTGGGCCGGGCTGCCGGGCCAGGAGGCGGGCCGGGCGATCGCGGCCGCGCTGCTCGGCGACATCGAGCCGGCCGGCCGGCTGGTCAGCACGTTCCCGGCCGCCGACGGCGCCGCCCCGGCCTGGTCGGTCACCCCGGTCGACGGCGAGGTCGAGTACGCCGAGGGCCGCTTCATCGGCTACCGCGGGCACGTCGCCGGGATCGCCCCGGCGCCCGCGTTCTGGCTCGGGCACGGCCTCGGCTACGCGAGCTGGTCGTACGGTCCGGCGACGCTGCTGGGCGGGTCCTCCCCGGCGGTCTCGGTGCCGGTGACGAACACCGGCAGCCGCACCAGCCGCGAGGTCGTGCAGGTCTACCTGCGGCCGGCCGCGGCGACCGAGCCGGTCCGGCTGGTCGGCTGGAGCGCGGTCACGGCCGGGCCGGGCGAGACCGTCACGGTCGGCATCGACACCGACGCCCGGCTCTGGCGGCGCTGGGACACCGACGCGAACGGCTGGGGCGCGCTCGAGCCCGGTGGCGAGCTGCTGATCGCCCGCGGGCTTGGCGACGTCCGCGCCACCCTGCCGCTGGCCTGACGCACCGACGCCCGCTCAGCCGACCTCGGGGCGGCTGAGCGGGCGGTGGGATCTCAGTTCAGGCGGACGCAGTACGGCGCCGGCGGCGCTGGCCGAGCTCGTCGGACTCGGTCGGCGTCGCCGGGGTCGCGTCCTCGACCGGCTCCGCCCGCTCGGCCGGCAGCTGCGCCAGCGAGCCGTGCAGCTCCTTCAGCGCGCCGCTGACCGCGATGCCGAACACGCCCTGGCCGCCGGCGAGCAGGTCGACGACCTCCTCGGCCGAGGTGCACTCGTACACGGTCGTACCGTCGGACAGCAGCGTGATGTTGGCCAGGTCCCGGACCCCGCGGGCCCGCAGGTGCTCGACCGCGACCCGGATGTTCTGCAGCGAGACCCCGGTGTCCAGCAGCCGCTTGACCACCTTGAGGACGAGGATGTCCTTGAACGAGTAGAGCCGCTGGGTGCCGGAGCCGGCCGCCGAGCGGATCGAGGGGGCGACGAGGTCGGTGCGGGCCCAGTAGTCCAGCTGCCGGTACGTGATGCCGGCGGCGTTGCACGCGGTCGTCCCGCGGTAGCCGAGCAGATCGTCCGGGACCTCGTCGAGACCGTCGGTGAACAGCATCTCCTGCAGCGGTGGTTGACCGCCGGGATCGTTCACAGGATGCCCTCCTCGACGCACCGGCCGGGGAGTTGCACGGTGGTGATTCGGACGCTAAGCGGTGCGCGCCGCCAGGTCAACGCACGGACCCGGCGTGTCCGGTACCGGCTCATTGACCAGCGAAGTCGTCGGGCGAGATGGTGTCCAGGAACTCCCGGAACTTCTCCACCTCGTCCTCCTGCTCGTCCGGGATGGAGATGCCGGCCTCGGCCAGCACCGCCTCCTCGCCGAGGATGGTCGTCCCGGACCGCAGCGCGAGCGCGATGGCGTCCGACGGGCGGGCGCTGACCCGGGCCCCGCCGGCGAACACGAGCTCCGCATAGAACACGCCGTCGCGCAGGTCGGTGATGTGCACGGCCTCCAGCCGGGCGCCCAGCGCGCCGATCACGTCGCGGAGCAGGTCGTGGGTCAACGGCCGGGCCGGGCGGACACCCTGCTGCTCGAACGCGATCGCGGACGCCTCGACGGCGCCGATCCAGATCGGCAGGTAACGATCGCCGTCGGCCTCCTTGAGCAGCACGATCGGCTGGTTGACGGGCAGCTCCACCCGGACACCCACGACACGCAGCTCGTTCACAGCGGAGCCTCCCCAAGGAGCAAGACCTGCCGCTTTCGACGCTACACGGTGCAGGCCCGGGTTGCGGGCGGGTGGGGGCGGGGCGCCGCCACCGGGGTGACGGGACTAACCGCCGAGCTCGGCCCGCAGGCCGGCCTTCACCAGCGTCGAGTGCAGCCGTACGGACAGGGCGGCCAGCTCGCGCACGGCCTCCTCGGCCCGACCCCGGGCCTCCGGGTTGCGCTGCCGCATCATCGGGGTCACCACCTGCTCGAACAGGCCGATCTCCCGGTCCGCCGCGGTCCGGTACGCGCGCAGGTGCCGGGGCTCGATCCCGTACCGCGCCATCTCGGCGGCGCAGGTGGCGACCACCAGCGCGTCCCCGTCGTACTGGCCGCCGGCCCGCTTGCTCAGCAGCCCGTACTGCTCCAGCTGGTCGAGCTGGGCCGGCTCCAGGCCGGCGTGGCCGAGCAGCTCGTCGCGGGTCATCCGGACCTCGGACGGCTCCGGCGTGAACGCCTCCGCGCCCGGCAGTCCGTCCGGCACCGCGGAGACCGCCCGCGGCCCGCGCCGGGTGGTGGTGCCCGGACCGGCCTCCGGCGGCTCGAGCCCCCGGTCGATCGCGTCCAGGTGGTCCTTGATCACCCGCAGCGGCAGGTAGTGGTCGCGCTGCTCGGCCAGCACGAAACGGAGCCGGGCGACGTCGCCGGAGGAGAACTTCCGGTAGCCGGACGGTGTGCGCTCCGGGTGGATCAGCCCCTCGGCCTCGAGGAAACGGATCTTGGAGATCGTGATGTCGGGGAACTCCGGCCGCAGCTGCCCGAGGACCTCCCCGATGCTCAGGGTGGACCTGGCGTGCGCCCCCGCCGCAGACGTCACGGGATCACCTGCTGACGGCGGGCTCTTCACCGCCGGTGCGGGCGCCGGCGAGGTACAGCAACCGGAACTTGCCGACCTGGACCTCGTCACCGCCGGCCAGCGCGGCCACGTCGATGCGCTGACGATTCACATACGTCCCGTTGAGGCTGCCGACGTCGTGCACCACGAAGCCGCCGCCCTCCCGGCGGAACTCCGCGTGCCGCCGGGACACCGTCACGTCGTCGAGGAAGATGTCGCTGTCCGGGTGCCGCCCGGCCGTGGTCACGTCCTGGTCGAGCAGGAAGCGACTGCCGGCGTTCGGCCCGCGCTTGACCACCAGCAGGGCCGAGCCCGGCGGCAGCGCGTCGACCGCGCCGGCGGCCTCGTCGCCGGAGTCGTCGACCGGCGTCTCGTCGAAGGCGCCGGGCTGGAAGATCGACGTGGCGTCCGGCGACGACGCGTACTCGACCCGGGACAACGGCGCGCCGCACTGCGCGCAGAAGCGCGCGTCGTCGGGGTTGTCGTGGCCGCACCGGGTGCAGAACACGGTCGGGCTCGCCTCCCGCTCAGGTGGATGCTTCTTCGGAGTCGAGCGAGCCTAGTCAGCCCGTTCCACAAGGGTCAACCGGTAGTGGAGGGTGAAGCCGATCAGGATTCGTCGACGAGCTGTATGTACGCGTCCGCGGACAGCAGCGTGTCGAGCACGCCGATGTCGGCGACCTCGATCTCCACGATCCACCCCTCACCGTACGGGTCGGAGTTGAGCAGTTCCGGCTGCCCCTCCAGCGCGTCGTTGCGGGCCGTCACCGTCCCGGTCACCGGGGCGAAGACGTCCGAGACGCTCTTGGTCGACTCGACCTCGCCCAGCGGCTGGCCCGGCGTCACGGCCGTGCCGACGGTCGGCAGCGAGACGAAGACGATGTCGCCGAGCGCGCTCTGCGCGTAGTCGGTGATGCCGACGCGCAACGCATGGCCCTCGGCGACCCGGACCCACTCGTGCTCGGCGGTGTACCTCAGGTCCTCCGGCGTGTTCACGGCGCAGATCGTATTCAGTTCGTGGGCTGGGAGTAGCGCGGGGTGCGGATCGCGCGCAGCGCCCGGATGACGACCTGCTGCCGCTGGTCGGCCTGCGCGTCCCCGCCGGCGCGCTTGGCCGTGTCCGAGACCCCGCCCGGGATCTGCATCGCGGTCGCCAGCGTCGGCGGATCGCCGATCGCCAGGATCGTGTACGGCGCGGTCACGGCCACCCCGTCCACGGCGATGCCGCGGCCGACCGCGGTGAAGCTCGAGTCGAGACCGATCCGGACGCCGCCGACCTGGATCGCCTCGGCCCCGGCCGCCCGCAGCTCCTCGACGGTGTCGAGCAGGTCCTCGGCCGCGAGCCCACTGGTCGGGTCGGTCAGGGTCAGCACGATGCCCGGGCCCTGCGCGGGCACGGTGCCGGCCAGGATGCCGAGCGCGTCCGAGCGCTTGCGCGCTTCCTCCAGCGCGGTGCTGGTCGTGTCGCCGGTGGTCGAGAGCCGGGTCCTGGCCGCCTCGAGGTCGGCGATCTGGCGGCGGAGCCGGTCCTCGCGGGAGGAGAGGTCATCGAGGATCCGGACCAGATCCTCCTGGCGGGCGGCAGGCAATCCGCTTGTCGACGTATTGCTTCGTACCTGAACCGCTAAGCCGAAACCGAGGAGTCCTATCAACAGGCCGACAAGGAGAGCTGCTGGCGAGCGGCTCCACCCGAACGCCCGCGCCTTACTCCCCGCGTCGGCCGCGCTCCCACCCTCGCCGCTCCCGTCCTCGGCGCTCCCACCCTCGCCGCTCCCGTCCCTGGCGCTCCCACCCTCGCCGCTTCCGTCCCTGGCGCTCCTGCCGCCGGCCGCGTTCTCGCCGGCGTCGTCCCCCGGCTCCTCCTCCGCACCGGCCACCGCCGGCAACGCCCCTGACGTCTCCGCGTCGGCCGGCTCGGCGAACTGTTCCTCGTCGGCAACCGGCCGCAGCGGAAGACCGTCCGTCTCCTGGCCCAGATCCCTCGCCTGCCGTCCGCCCGAGACGCCGTCACCCGCAGAGTCGCCCCGGGCCTCTCCGCCCGCGAGGCCGTCCCGGGCGTCCGCGCCCGCGAAGCCGTCCCGGGCCTGCGCGCCGGAGAAGTCGGCCGGGGTCTCCGCGTCCGTGTAGGGGTCCCGGGCCTGCGCGCCGGAGAAGGCGTCCAGGGTCTCCGCGTCCGTGTAGGGGTCCCGGGCCTGCGCGCCCGAGTTGTCGTCCCGGGCGTCCGCACCCGAGTAGTCGTCCCGGGCGTCCGCGCCCGCGAGGCCGTCCCGGGCCTCCGCGCCCGCCGAGTCGTCCCGGGACTCTCCGACCGCGAGCGCGTCTTGAGCCTCGTCGGCTGTGACGTCGTCTTGAGCCTCGTCGGCCATGAGGTCGTCCCGAGCAGGAACGTCCTTCGCACCTTCGCTGCTGCGCGAGCCGCTCGTGGACGAATTCACCAAGCCGGTCTCATCCTCGGGTCGAGGTGAGGACATACGGTCCGAACTCATGCCCGGAACACGTGCCGGCGGATCGCGGCCGCGTTGCCGAAGATGCGGATGCCGAGCACGACCACGACCCCCGTCGAGAGTTGCGCGCCCACCCCGAGCTTGTCCCCGAGGAACACGATCAGCGCCGCCACCAGGACGTTGGACACGAACGAGACCACGAAGACCTTCGCGTCGAAGATCCCGTCGAGCCGGGCCCGGATCCCGCCGAAGACGGCGTCGAGCGCGGCCACCACCGCGATCGGCAGATACGGCTGCAACCACAGCGGCACCACCGGCTCGAACAGCAGGCCGAGCACCACCCCGACCGCCAGGGCGAGCGCGGGGATCACCGTCCACCTCCCGAGGTTCTGACCGGCGTCGGCGCCCTGGGCGAGGCCGACGCGGAGGGGGTCACAGTAGTCGGCGACGGGACCGGGGTGGCGTACCGCAGGTCCGGGTCGGTCGCGGCCCGCAGCGTGAGGTCGGCCGAGTCGTGCACGGTGAACTGGATCCCGTAGAGCCCGGTGTAGGACTGGAACCGCCGCGCCGCTTCGCTGTCGGCGAACCGCGGCAGCAGCGTCACCGGGTCCCCCACCGCCTCGATCGTGTACGGGCTCTGCACCGGCCGCAGGTCGACCAGGATCGCCTCCCCGGCGGCCCGGATCGTCGTCGTCGGTGCCATCCGCTGACCGTCGATCGCCATCGCCTCCGCGCCGGCCGCCCAGAGCGCGTTCACCAGCGACTGCAGGTCGCGGTCCCGGATCCGGCCGTTGTCGTCGGGCGGGACCGGCACCCGCTGCCCGGTCGTCGGGTCGACCTGGTCGGTGCCCGACGCGTCGCCGACCGCGACCGAGACGCCCGGCCCGTGCACCGCGCGCTGGGCCGCCGCCTCCTCGAGGCGCCGTACGTCGGCCGCGGCCCGGTCGCCGTTGCGGCTCGCGGTCAGCGCCGCGTCCCGCTGCCGGGACAGCTGACCGGACAGGGTCTCGGCCTGCCGCTGCAGCGAGTCGCTGAGCGACGAGCCGTCCTGGATGTCGTGCACGAGCGCCTGCCGGGTCCGCTCCGAGTCCGGCGCCTGCCGCAGCGTCCCCCGGTACGCGGCCGCCAGCACGAAGCCGAGCAGCAGCAGCCCGACCGCGAGGATCGCCGTCGTCCTCCGGCCCGCGACCGGCGCAGGATTCACCGACTCGTCTTCTTGTCGACGTGCCGCTGCGGCGGCATATCCGCTGTCGAGGTGATCGGTCATCAGCTCGTTGAGGAGTGAAGTCGACATGTTGCCGAATCGAGGCCGATGCTTGGTGTGCTCCTCGCCGCGCAGCCGCAGGGCCCGCTGCACCAGCGGGTCCGGAGCGCCCTCGGCGTGCTCCCCCTTCGTCACCCGGCGGCCGCTCTGGTGTCGGCCCGGACGACCTGCGCGACCTGCAGGCCGTACAGGACGCCGGACAGCACGTAGAGGACCGTCCCCCAGATCGCGAACGCCCACGCGACCGGGCGGCAGACGTCCGAGACGGCCCAGTCGTGCGCGCCGATGAGCAGCAGCGGGAAGGCATACAGGAGGCAGAAGGTGGCGGACTTGCCGATGTAGCTCACGTTCAGTGGGCCGTAGCGGTGCCGGCGCAGCAGCGCCACCCCCGGCGCGAGCACCACGTCCCGGCCGACGATGATCACCGCCAGCCACCACGGGATGACGTCGCGCAGGACGAACGCGACCAGCGTGGCCAGGATGTAGAGCCGGTCCGCGGCCGGGTCGAGAAGCACACCGAGCCGGCTGGTCTGACCGAGCGCGCGGGCGATCTTGCCGTCGAGGTAGTCGGTGATCCCCGCGACCATGAGCACGACGAGCGCGATGACGTCGGCGTGCGGGCCCAGCAGCAGCCAGAGGAAGACCGGAACGCCGGCCAGCCGGAGGACGCTGAGGATGTTGGGGATCGTGACGACACGGTCGGATGGGGTACTACCCCGGGCGGCCGTCGCTGGCTCCCCGCTGCTCGGCGGCACCCCGCCCTCCTCGGCCCCGTCCCGCGTTGCTCTGTCGGGACGACAGGATTTGAACCTGCGACCCCCTGACCCCCAGTCAGGTGCGCTACCAAGCTGCGCCACGTCCCGATCCGCACCCTCACGAGTGCGGCCCCGAGCCTACCGCAGCGCTACTCCCCCTTTGACCCCGCGCCACCCTCGGCGCGGTCGTCTTCCCGTCCGCGCGGAGACGGGACGCCCGGCACTGACCCGGGCGACGGCACCCCGCAGGACCGATCCGGTGGCCGGACGTTTCAGGCGGCGAGGTGCTGAACCTTCAGTTCCGGCCGGTCTCGACGTGCAGTGGAGGATCGGACTTTGGTCAGTGTTTCACGTGGATCCGTCCGCGATCTTCCGGCGCGCCTACTTGCGCCGTTCCCGTACGCGGACCGACACCTCGACCGGCGAGCCGGGGAACCCGAAGTCCTCCCGCAGCCGCCGCTCCACGAACCGGCGGTACGCCGGCTCCAGGAAGCCCGTCGTGAACAGCACGAACCGCGGCGGCTTGGTCCCGGCCTGGGTCGCGAACAGCACCCGCGGCTGCTTGCCGCCCCGCACCGGCGGCGGCGTCGCCGCGATGAGCTCCCCCAGCCAGCTGTTGAGCCGCCCGGTCGGGATCCGCCGCTCCCACGACTCGAGCGCCGTCCGCAGCGCCGGCGCCAGCCGGTCCACGCTCCGGCCGGTCAGGGCCGACACGTTCACCCGCTGCGCCCACCGGACCCGCAGCAGCTCGCGATCGATCTCCTTGTCCAGCCGCTCCCGCCGATCGGCGTCGACCAGGTCCCACTTGTTGAACGCGATCACCAGCGCCCGCCCGGACTCGATGACCGAGCTGATCACCCGCTGGTCCTGCTCGCTGATCGGCTCGCTCGCGTCCAGCAGGACGATCGCGACCTCGGCCGCCTCGATCGCGGCCGCGGTCCGGAGCGACGCGTAGTACTCGGCGCCGCTCGCATGCGAGACCCGACGTCGCAATCCCGCTGTATCGACAAACCGCCAGATCTCCGAACCGATCTCGACCAGCGAGTCGACCGGGTCGACGGTGGTGCCGGCGACGGCGTCGACCACCGCGCGCTCCTCGCCGGTGAGCTTGTTCAGCAGGCTCGACTTGCCGACGTTCGGCCGGCCTACGAGCGCGACCCGGCGCGGCCCACCGGCCTCGTCGTCCCGGTCCTCCGGCGCCTCCGGCAGCGCCTTGAGGATCGCGTCGAGCAGGTCGCCGGAGTTGCGCCCGTGCAGCGCGCTGACCGGGTACGGCTCCCCCAGCCCGAGCGACCACAGCGACGCCGCCTCCGGCTCGACCCGCTCGTCGTCGACCTTGTTCGCCGCGAGCACGACCGGCTTGCCGCCGCGGAGCAGCACCCGCGCGACCGCCTCGTCCGTGGCCGTCGCGCCGACGCTGGCGTCGACCACCAGCAGCACGGCGTCCGCGGTCCGCATCGCCCGCTCGGCCTGCGCCGCCACCCGGGCCGCGAAACCCTTCGCGTCCGGCTCCCAGCCCCCGGTGTCGACCACCGTGAACCGGCGCCCCGACCACAGCGCGTCGTACGCGACCCGGTCCCGGGTCACGCCCGGCACGTCCTGCACCACCGCCTCGCGGCGGCCCAGGATCCGGTTGACCAGAGTCGACTTGCCGACGTTGGGCCGGCCGACGACGGCAAGCACGGGCAGGTCGAGGACGTCTTCGCTGTCCTCGGCGATGGTCATGGTTGGTCTCTCTCCGGTTCCGGGCGCGTGGCGGCGACAGGGGCCGCGAGCGTGCGGTGGATCTCGTCTGCGGCAGCGGCAACGGTACGCCGGGACGCGGCGCCGCTGGGCAGGTGGAGCGGCGGTCCGAACGCGACCACGGTCGGCGGCCGCCGGAACCGGAGGAACGAGCGGCCGCGGCGGGGCCCGGGTGCTGTGGCAGGCGACCGGCGCGACCGGCGCCCCGGACCGTACGGCCAGGTACGCGATGCCGTGCCGGACCTGCTCGACCGTCCCCTCGCCCCGGGTGCCCTCGGGAGGACACCGACGATGCCGCCGGCGGCGAGCACGCCCAGCGCCGCCCGCAGCGGGCCGGTCTCGACCGTGCCCCGGCGGACCGGGATCTGGCCGGTGCGCCGCAGCGTGCCGGGCGGCCCGCGGAACACCTCCGCCTTGACCGGGAACGCGACCGGCCGCGGGAGCAGCCCGTAGATCATCGGGCGTCGACCAGCGCGGTGTGGTCGACCGCGGGCAGGGCAGTGCCGTCAGGCACCGAGCCGAGGACCGCGATCCGGGCCAGCGTCTTGCCCAGTCCGCGCCCGATCCCCGGGTGATCCGGAGCTGATCCGCTCCGACCTTCATCGCCTCGGTCACGCCCCACCCTGTCTCGGGCCGTTTCCCGTGCCCGGGCCCCCGGACCTCCCGGGCCCCCGGACCTCCCGAGCCCCGACCTCCCGAGGAATCAGTTCCGGGGCTTCACTTCCCCGGGCTGGCGTAGGTGATCGCCCGCTCGCCGGCCAGGTCGATAAGACGCTGGATCACCTCATCGACGCCCATCGTGGTCGTGTCGACATGCACCGCGTCGTCCGCGGCCCGCAGCGGGCTGTGCGCCCGGCTGCTGTCGTACGTGTCGCGGCGGTCGAGGTCGGCCGCGGTGGCCCGGTCGTCGCTGCCGTCCTGGCGGGAGCGGCGGGTGGCCCGGACGTCCTGGGAGGCGGTGAGGAAGATCTTCAGCGGCGCGTCCGGGGCGACCACGGTGCCGATGTCCCGGCCCTCCACCACGACCGCGCCCGGGCCGATCAGCTCCCGCTGCGCCGCGACCAGCAGCGCCCGTACGCCCGGGGCCGCCGAGACCGGACTCACCGCCGTCGTCACCGCCTTGGACCGGATCTCCCGGTCCACCGGGTGGCCGTCGACCGTGACGTGCTGGTGGTTCGGGTCGGTGCTGATCGTGATGGCGGTCCGCGCGGCGAGGTCGGTCACGGCTGCGGCGTCGTCGGGGTCCACACCCTCACGCAGCACGGCCCAGGTCACCGCCCGGTACATCGCGCCCGTGTCCAGGTACCGGAAGCCCAGCCGACGGGCCAGCCCCCGGGCGACGGTGGACTTGCCCGTACCCGACGGCCCGTCGAGGGCGATCACGTCGCGCCCCGCCTCCGGCGCCTGCTCCGACCACACGGGCGACATTGTGCTCACTCCCTCGCACTGGACACCGACCGCCCCACATCGCCAATTCTCGACCTCACCCCTAGACATTCTCCGTCTTGATGTCCATGTCTCTACTCCAGATCCGTCCGTTATTGCCTCCGGTAGACCACGACCACGCGTACTCCGCGACGACTCCAGGGCCCTACCTCCCCACAACCACCGGGCGTGCGGCTGCGACACGGCGATACCGATCGTCTCAACCGCCGCGCGCCCGGCCTAGCACGCGGCTCACTGTCCGCCCGCGCCCAGCTCCCGCTCGGGCCTTCCTGCCGGCGCCTCCGCTCGGTGACCTCCCCATCTGAGGGCCCTTCGTATTGGCGACAAGGCGTGGCCGCTCCCCGAGACGCATCCGGCTCCTGCGCAGGTCGTGCACGACGGGCTGTGCGTGCCTCGGATCGGGGCCAGGGGCCGTAATCGAGACGCACCGCAGGGTCGGCGCCCAGGGTGACGAGTCGGCACGGGGGCCCGGATCCGAGTAGCGATCGCCTGAGCCGGGCGAGTCGCCGGCTGGCGGCCCGCCACCGCCGTTCACGGCCGAACCGCTGGGCGCCGGTCCTCGGCTCAGCACGTCGTCAGGCCATCC
>DASYKU010000058.1 GCA_035995165.1 Mycobacteriales bacterium | reverse complement strand
AAGGGCCGCGGCCGGGATCTGCCGATCCCGGTGATGGTCGGGTCCTGGGCCGGGCTGGACGGGCTCACGCTGATGGTGCAGCCGGCCGTCCGGGCGCTGGTGGAGGCGTTCTGGCCGGGGGCGCTGACCCTGGTCGTCGAGCACGCGCCGTCGCTGGCCTGGGACCTCGGCGACGACCGGGGCACGATCTCGATCCGGATGCCGCTGCACCCCGTCGCGCTGGAGCTGCTGGCCCGGACCGGCCCGCTGGCCGTCTCCGGGGCCAACCTGACCGGCAAGCGGGTGCCGCTGACCGCCGGCGACGCCCAGGAACAGCTCGGCTACGCGGTCGCCGTCTACCTCGACGGGGGCATGTGCATCGACCCCGCGCCGTCGACGATCGTCGACGTCACCCGGGGCGTGCCGACCATGCTGCGGCCCGGGAAGGTGACCTTGCCGCAGCTCCAGGAGGTCGTCCCGGAGCTGATCGCGACCGGACCACCCCCGCAGCCGACGTAACCTGGGTCGATGGGCGACCCCGCGCACGTCCTGTGCGTCTGCACCGCCAACGTCTGCCGCTCACCCGCGGCGGAGCTGCTGCTGCGGTCCGGGCTGCGGGCGAGAGCCGGGGGTCCGGCGAGCGCGGAGGTGGTCGTCGGCAGCGCCGGGACCTGGGCCACGCCCGACCGGCCGGTCGAGCCGGGCACCGCGAGCGCGCTGCGCCGGGCCGGTGTCGACGCGGCCGAGGTGGCCGCGGCCCGCTCCACCCGGCTGACCCCCGAGGCGGTGGCCGGCGCCGACCTCGTCATCGCCTCGACCGCCGAGCACGTCCGGGCGGTCTGGCGACTGCAGCTGGCCTCCCGGCACCGCACGTTCACTCTCGGCGAGCTGGCCCGGCTCAGCGAGGGGATCAGCGGCGACGATCTGCCCGCCGGTCCGGTCGGCTCCCGGCTGCGGGCGCTGGTGGCCCGGGCGAGCACGCTGCGGGAGCAACGGCACCAGCCGGGCAGCCCGTACGTGACCGACGCGTACGACCTGGAAGACCCCACCGACAACGATCCGGCCCAGCGGGACATGGTCACGCAGACCGCCGCCTGGGTCGACTTCGTGCTCGACACGGTGGCCGGACCGGCGCCGGTCCGACGCGGCTACCGGGATAGGGTCCCCGTGATTGCCCGGGCCCTGGACTGGAGCCGCCACCGATCCGCACGAGGAGCGATCCGATGACCAGCACGCCCTTCTGGGGACCCGATTTCGACGCCCTGCAGGCGGAGGATCCCGAGATCGCGGGGGTGGTGCTGGGGGAGCTGGACCGGCTGCGGTCGGGTCTTCAGCTCATCGCGAGCGAGAACTTCACCTCGCCGGCCGTGCTGGCCGCGCTCGGCTCGACCCTGTCGAACAAGTACGCGGAGGGTTACCCCGGCCGGCGCTACTACGGCGGCTGCCAGGTCGTCGACCAGGCCGAGGAGATCGGTATCGCACGGGCCAAGGAGCTCTTCGGCGCCGAGCACGCCAACCTCCAGCCGCACTCGGGCGCCAGCGCCAACCTCGCGGCGTACGCGGCGATCTGCCAGCCCGGTGACACCGTGCTGGCGATGTCGCTGCCGCACGGCGGCCACCTGACCCACGGGTCGAAGGTCAGCTTCTCCGGCAGGTGGTTCGACAACGTCGCGTACGGCGTCCGCGAGGACACCGAGCTGATCGACTACGACCAGGTCCGCGACCTGGCCCGGGAGCACCGCCCGAAGATGATCATCTGCGGCGCCACGGCGTACCCGCGGCTGATCGACTTCGCCGCGTTCCGGGAGATCGCCGACGAGGTCGGCGCGAAGCTGATGGTCGACGCGGCGCACTTCATCGGGCTGGTGGCCGGCCAGGCCATCCCGTCCCCGGTGCCGTACGCGGACGTGGTCTGCTTCACCACCCACAAGGTCCTGCGCGGCCCCCGCGGCGGCATGATCGTCTGCCGCGCGGACATGGCCAAGGCGATCGACAAGGCGGTCTTCCCGTTCACCCAGGGCGGCCCGCTGATGCACTCGGTGGCGGCCAAGGCGGTGGCGCTGAAGGAGGCGGCCCAGCCGGCGTACCAGGCGTACACGCGGCAGGTCATCGCGAACGCGCAGGCGCTGGCGGCCGGGCTCGCGGCCGAAGGGATGCGACCGGTATCCGGCGGCACCGACACCCACCTCGCGCTGATCGACCTGCGCGGGGTCGAGGTCACCGGCAAGGACGCCGAGGCCCGCTGCGACGCGGCCCGGATCACCCTGAACAAGAACGCCATTCCCTACGACCCGCAGCCGCCGATGACGGCGTCCGGGATCCGGGTCGGCACGCCGGCGATCACCACCCAGGGCATGACCGAGGCCGACGCCACCGAGATCGCCGGGCTCATCGCCCGTGCGGTCACGAAGCCGGACTCGGCGGCCGAGGTCGCCGCCGGCGTGGAGAAGCTCGTGCAGGCCCACCCGGCGTACGCCCGAGGCTGATCGATGCGCGAGTACGCGCTGGTCTTCTGCATCGCCGCGGCGGTGACCTTCCTGCTCACCCCGGTGGTGCGGGTCGCCGCGCGGCGGTGGGGGGCGGTCGCCCGCCCCCGGGACCGGGACGTGCACGCGATCCCGACGCCGCGTCTCGGCGGGGTCGCGATCTTCGCCGGGATGTCGGTGGGCCTGCTGGTGGCGCACCTGATGCCGACGCTGCGCCGCGCGTACGACACCGGGTCGGAGACGACCGCGCTGCTCATCGCGGGCGGGATCATCTGCCTGCTCGGCGTGCTGGACGACCGCTGGGAGCTGGACTCGCTGACCAAGCTGGCCGGCCAGGTCTTCGCGGCCGGCGTGATGGTGCTGCTCGGTGTCCAGCTGCTGGTGCTCTACGTGCCGTTCGGGGGAGTGGGCACGCTCTCCTTCGCCCGCAACGACTCCGTCGGCCTGACCGTGGTGCTCTGCCTGCTCACGATCAACGCGATCAACTTCATCGACGGCCTGGACGGGCTGGCCGCCGGCGTGTCCGCGATCGCGGCGCTGGCCTTCTTCGCGTACTCGTACCACCTGGCCCGGCAGGGGTACGGCGACGTCGCGTTCGCGCCGTCGCTGCTGACCGCCGTGCTGGCCGGGGCCTGCGTCGGGTTCCTGCCGCACAACTTCTCGCCGGCCCGGGTGTTCATGGGCGACTCCGGCTCGATGCTGATCGGGCTGACCCTGGCCGCGTCCGCGGTGACCGCGTCCAGCACCGCCGACTCGCAGACGTTCTCCAACTCGCCGGCCGACACGCTGCCGATGTACCTGCCGTTCCTGCTGCCGCTGGTGGTGCTGGCCGTGCCGCTGGTCGACCTGGTGCTGGCGGTGGCGCGGCGGGTCAAGGCGGGCCGGTCGCCGTTCTCGCCGGACAAGCTGCACCTGCACCACCGGCTGCTGGAGATCGGCCACTCGCACCGGCGCGCCGTGCTGCTCATCTACTTCTGGTCGGCCCTGCTGGCCTTCGGCGGGGTGGCGATGTCGATCATCGACGACCCGCTGCGGGTGCTGTCGGTGGTGGCCGCGCTGGCCGCGGTCGCGATCCTGCTCTCCAGCGTGCCCCGGCTGCGCGCGTCCCGGCGGTCGACCCCGTGACCGCGCCGGCCGAGGTTCCTTGGGACATCTCCTACGTCCGGTCCGGTCTGGCCGCGACCGGCGTGCTCGCGCTGATCGGCGTCCCGGTCGCCTGGCTGGTCCGCGACGCCCGCGCGGCGGTCTGGGTGCTGGCCGGGCTGGCGGTCGTGGTGCTGTTCTTCTCGATCTCCGCGTACGCGGTCGCGACGGCCGGGAGAGTAGCCGAATCGCTGCTGCTGCCGGTCGCACTCGGGACATACCTGATCAAGCTGATCGTCCTCGCCGTGGTCCTGATCGCGGTGCGTGATCAACCGTGGCTGGACCCTCAGGCCTTCGGTCTGTCGGTGGTCGCCGGGACCCTGGTGTGGACCGGGTCGCACGTCCGTCGCGTGTGGACGGCCAAGGTCTACTACGTCGACCCTCCGGCGCGCTGACCGGGAATTATCCCAGATCCTTTGCCAACTGTTGGCGGGGGGGCGGGTCCCGCCCGGCCCGAGACCGGCTGATAACGTACGCGTGCCATGACCGACGATCGTCAACCCTCGGGTGTCTCCGGTATGAACGAGGGCTGGGGTGTCGTCGGGACGCTGTTCGCCGGCGTGGTCGTCTGGGGCGGGATCGGATGGTTGATCGATCTCTGGCTGGACACGACCTTCGTCAAGGCGATCGGCGTCCTGCTCGGTATGGCCGGCGCGATCTATCTTGTCGTCGTCAGGTACGGCACGTCCGGATGAGCACAACCGATTGAGCAGGACCGAGTGAGAGGGGAGTGCCCGTGAGCGCCAGCATCGTCCTCGCCTCCGAGTGCCCGCCGAACGATCCCGGCTACTGCGCGCCGAGCGTGCTGGAGTTCTTCCCCAAGCCGCTGACCACCTTCGACCTCGCGGGCATCCACTTCGCGATCACGCGCATCACGGTGATCCTCTGGATCGCCACCGCGCTGATGGTCCTCTTCTTCGTCTACGCGACCCGCCACCCGAAGCTCGTGCCCGGCCGCCTGCAGTACTTCGGCGAGTCGGCGTACTCGTTCGTCCGGGACGGCGTCAGCCGCGAGGTCATCGGCTCCGAGGGTCTGCGCTTCGCGCCCTACCTGGCGTCGCTGTTCTTCTTCATCGTGATCAACAACGTGATGGGCATCATCCCGTTCGCGCAGATCTCGCCGATGGGGCGGTTCGCGTTCCCGGTCGTGCTCGCCGCGATCACGTACATCCTGTTCAACTACCTCGGGATCCGGCAGCAGGGCCTGGGGCCGTACTTCAAGAACAACCTCTTCCCGCCCGGCGTCCCGCCGGCGCTGTACATCCTGGTCACGCCGATCGAGTTCGCCTCGACCTTCATCTTCCGGCCGTTCACGCTCGCGGTCCGGCTCTTCGCCAACATGCTGGCCGGCCACCTGCTGCTGGCGGTCTTCGCCACCGGCACGGTCTACCTGCTGACGGTCGGCAACTTCTCCGTGATCTTCTTTCCGGTCTCGTTCCTCATGACCCTGGTCATGACGTTCTTCGAGCTGCTCATCGAGCTGCTGCAGGCCTACGTGTTCGTGGTGCTCACCGCCACGTTCATCTCCGGTGCCATGGAGACCGAGCACTGAGGCCGCCCGCCTCACCCAGACCGTCCGCGTGAGCGGGCTCACGCGACCTCAAGGAGGAGATCCATCCGTGTCGTTTCTCGCTGAAGTGAACGGCAACGTCGGCACGATCGGGTACGGCCTCGCGGCCATCGGCCCCGGCATCGGCGTCGGCATCGTCTTCGCGGCCTACATCCAGGCCACCGCCCGGCAGCCCGAGTCGGCCGGCCTGACCCGGACGTACCTGTTCCTCGGGTTCGCGCTGTCCGAGGCGCTGGCCATCCTGGGCTTCGTCGTCCCCTTCATCATCACCTGATCCGACGGCGCTAGGGAGCCCCGCTCATGCTGCTCTACCTTGCCGCCGAGACGACGCCGGTCGAGGAGTCCGGGCCCAACCCGGTCATCCCCGCCGTCGGCGAGCTTGTCATCGGCCTGATCACCTTCGCGATCGTGGTCTTCGTGCTGATGAAGTACGTCTGGCCGCGCATGGAGGCAACCTTCCAGGCCCGCCGGGACGCGATCGAGGGCGGCATCAAGCGGGCCGAGGAGGCGCAGGCGGAGGCTCAGCGGCTGCTCGGTGAGTACCGCCGGCAGCTGACCGAGGCCCGCACCGAGGCGGCCCAGATCCGGGACAACGCCCGGGCCGAGGGCCAGCGGATCATCGAGGAGATGCGGACGACCGCGCAGGAGGAGTCGGCCCGCATCGTCACCCGTGGCGAGGAGCAGCTGACCGTCCAGCGGCAGCTGGTCGTCCGCGAGCTGCGGGGCGAGATCGGCTCGCTGGCGACCCAGCTCGCCGAGCGGGTGGTGGGCGAGTCCCTCGCCGACGACTCGGCCCGGCAGCGCACGGTCGACCGCTTCCTGGACGACCTGGACGGCATGGCCAACTCGGTGCCGGCCGGTGTCGGGGCGGGCGACTCGAGCGGGGCCGCGGGCTCCGACGCGCCCTCGGCTCCGTCGGCGCCCTCGGCTCCGTCGACCCCCTCGGCGACCGAGACCTCGGCGCCGCCCGCCGGCGAGGCGGACGGCGGCAGCGGTGACAGCGGCGGCGGCCGTACCCGCCGTCGCCGGTGATGGCTGGCTCGGGTGCGGCCAGCCGGGAGACGCTGGCCGCCGGCACCGCGGCGCTCGACGGCCTGATCGACCGGTCCACGGCGTCCGACCTCGTCGCGCTGGCGGAGCAGCTGGCCGAGGTCACCGTGCTGCTGGACCGGGAGAGCGGGCTGCGCCGGGCGCTGTCGGACTCCTCGGCCGAGCCGGACCGCCGGCAGGCGCTGTTCGACCGGGTGCTCGGGCAGCAGCTCGACGTCCGGGCGCTGGAGCTGCTGCGGCCGCTGGTGCGCGAGCGCTGGTCGTCCTCGGCCGACCTGGCCGACGCCGTCGAGACGCTCAGCCGGCGGGCCTCCCTCGGGGTGGCCGAGCGCAGCGGGACGCTGGACGACGTCGAGGACGAGCTGTTCCGGTTCGGCCGGATCATCGGGGGCGAGCCCCGGTTGCGGCAGGCGCTGCAGGACGGCTCGACCCCGATCGAGCGCCGGCTCGAGCTGCTGGACCGGCTGATCGGCGAGCGGGTCGACCCGACCACGCGGCGGCTGCTGGACCAGACCGTCCGGGCCCCGCGCGGGCGCAGCCTGGAGCACGCGCTCGACGAGCTGGTCGAGCTGGCCGCCGACCGCCGGGAGCGGTACGTGGCCTACGTGACCGCGCCGGCCGCGCTGAGCGACCAGCAGGAGCAGCGGCTGGTGACCGCGCTCGGCCGCATCTACGGGCGGGCGGTCTCGCTGCAGATCGCGGTCGATCCGCAGCTGCTCGGCGGCCTGGTGGTGCGGGTGAACGACGAGGTCATCGACGGCAGCGTGCTGTCCCGGCTGTCCGGGCTCCGGCACCGGCTGGCCGGGTAGGGCACGACGTGATGCGGGCCGCCGCGTGGGCAGGCGACACTGTGACCGTTGACGAAATGCGAATGCAGGGGTGCAGCAATGGCTGAGTTGACCATCTCGACGGACGAGATCCGATCCGCTCTGGACGAGTACGTCTCCTCCTACTCGCCGGAGGTCACGCGCGAGGAGGTCGGCACGGTCGCCGAGACCGGTGACGGGATCGCCCGCGTCGAGGGGCTGCCCTCGGCGATGACCAACGAGCTGCTCCGCTTCGAGGACGGCACGCTGGGCCTGGCCCTGAACCTCGACGTCCGGGAGATCGGCGTCGTCATCCTCGGCGACCAGCAGGGCATCGACGAGGACCAGCCGGTCTACCGCACCGGCGAGATCCTGTCCGTCCCGGTGGGCGACAACTTCCTCGGCCGCGTCGTCGACCCGCTGGGCGAGCCGATCGACGGGCTCGGGGACATCGCCTCCGACGAGCGCCGGCCGCTGGAGCTGCAGGCGCCGACCGTGGTGCAGCGGCAGCCGGTCCGCGAGCCGCTGCAGACCGGCATCAAGGCCATCGACGCGATGACGGCCATCGGCCGGGGCCAGCGCCAGCTCATCATCGGCGACCGGCAGACCGGCAAGACCGCGATCGCCATCGACACGATCATCAACCAGAAGGCCAACTGGGCCACCGGCGACCCGAAGCAGCAGGTCCGCTGCATCTACGTGGCGATCGGGCAGAAGGGCTCCACGATCGCCGCGCTGCGGCAGACGCTGGAGGAGGCCGGCGCCCTGGAGTACACGACGATCGTCGCCGCCCCGGCCTCCGACGCCGCCGGCTTCAAGTACCTCGCGCCCTATACCGGCTCGGCCATCGGCCAGCACTGGATGTATGCCGGCAACCACGTGTTGATCGTCTTCGACGACCTGTCCAAGCAGGCCGAGGCGTACCGCGCGGTCTCGCTGCTGCTGCGCCGGCCGCCGGGCCGCGAGGCCTACCCGGGCGACGTGTTCTACCTGCACTCGCGGCTGCTGGAGCGCTGCGCCAAGCTGTCCGACGAGCTCGGCGGCGGTTCGATGACCGGGTTCCCGATCATCGAGACCCGCGGCAACGACATCTCGGCCTACATCCCGACGAACGTCATCTCGATCACCGACGGGCAGATCTTCCTGGAAACCGGCCTGTTCAACTCCGGTGTCCGCCCGGCCATCAACGTCGGTGTCTCGGTCTCCCGGGTCGCCGGCAACGCCCAGATCAAGGCGATGAAGACGGTGGCCGGCACGCTGCGGCTGAACCTCGCGCAGTACCGCGAGCTGGAGGCGTTCTCGGCGTTCGGCTCCGACCTGGACCAGGCCTCGCAGGACCAGCTGGCCCGCGGCTCCCGGCTGGTGGAGCTGCTCAAGCAGCCGCAGTATTCGCCGTACCCGGTCGAGCGGGAGGTCGTGTCGATCTGGGCCGGCGCCACCGGCGCGCTGGACGTCGTCCCGGTCGGGGACGTCCGCAAGTTCGAGGGCGAGTTCCTCGACTACCTCAGCCGCGACCACCAGGGCATCTACGACGCGATCCTGCAGACCGGCAAGCTCGAGGACGACACCGTCGAGTCGCTGAAGGGCGCGATCGACTCGTTCAAGAACGAGTTCCAGACCTCCGAGGGCAAGCAGCTGATCGTCAACGAGCCCGACGCCGAGGCGATGGACTCCGACCAGGTCGGCCAGGAGAAGGTCACCCGCTACAAGCAGCCGCAGCCGGCCCGGAACCAGGGCTGACCCCATGGCAGGCACTCTGCGCATCCTGCGCCGGCGGATCCGCGCGGTCACCCAGACCAAGCAGATCACCAAGGCCATGGAGCTCGTCGCCACCTCCCGCATCGCCAAGGCGCAGCTGCGGGTGCAGGCGTCGCTGCCCTACGTCAACGAGCTGACCCGGGCGCTGTCGGCGCTCGCGTCCAACTCCAACACCGACCACCCGCTGCTGTCCGAGCGGGAGAACCCGCGCCGGGCCGCGATCCTGGTCATCACCAGCGACCGCGGGCTGGCCGGGGCGTACAGCTCCAACGCGCTGCGCACGGCCAACGGGCTGGAGTCGCTGCTGCGCGAGGAGGGCAAGGAGCCGGTCCGGTACGTCATCGGCCGCAAGGGCTCGGCCTACTACCGCTTCCGCAACCGCGAGGTCGCGCAGGAGTGGACCGGGTTCTCCGAGCAGCCGGCGTTCACCGACGCCCGCGAGGTCGGGTCCACGCTGGTGCGATCGTTCCTGGCCGGCATGGACGACACCGACGAGGGCGGCGGCGAGGACGGCGTGGTCGGCGTGGACGAGATCCACATCGTCTACACCGAGTTCAAGTCGATGCTCAGCCAGAACCCGGTGGCGAAGCGGATCGCGCCGCTGGTCGTGGAGGAGAGCGAGGAGGAGGCCCCCGAGGGCTACCTCCCCGCGTACGAGTTCGAGCCGGAGCCGGCCGAGCTGCTCGGCGCCCTCCTGCCGAAGTACGTCAACGCCCGGATCTACGCCGCCCTGCTGGAGTCGGCGGCGTCGGAGTCGGCGTCCCGGCGGCGGGCGATGAAGTCGGCGACGGACAACGCCGAGGACCTGATCAAGACGTACACGCGCCAGGCGAACCAGGCCCGGCAGGCGGAGATCACCCAGGAGATCAGCGAGATCGTCGGCGGCGCGGACGCGCTCGCGTCGGCAGGGAGCGAGAGGTCATGACCGCAGTACGGGAACCGCAGGAGACTGCGACCGGCACCGGCCGCGTCGTCCGGGTCACCGGCCCGGTCGTCGACGTCGAGTTCGGCCGGGGCGAGATGCCGGAGCTGAACAACGCCCTGCACGTCGGCGTCGACCTCGGCGAGGGCAACCCGCTGAACAAGGAGCTCACCCTGGAGGTCGCCCAGCACATCGGCGACAACACGGTGCGGGCGATCTCGATGCAGCCGACCGACGGCCTCATCCGCGGCGCCACCGTCTCCGACACCGGCCGCCCGATCGAGGTTCCGGTCGGCGACCAGGTCAAGGGGCACGTGTTCAACGCGCTCGGCCGCTGCCTGGACGACCCGAGCTTCCGGGCCGGCGAGGTCTGGCCGATCCACCGCTCGGCCCCGCCGTTCGACCAGCTCGAGGGCAAGACCGAGCTGCTGGAGACCGGCATCAAGGTCATCGACCTGCTCACGCCGTACGTGGCCGGCGGGAAGATCGGCCTGTTCGGCGGCGCCGGTGTGGGCAAGACCGTGCTGATCCAGGAGATGATCCGCCGCGTCGCGCAGGAGTTCGGCGGCGTGTCGGTGTTCGCCGGTGTGGGCGAGCGGACCCGTGAGGGCAACGACCTGTTCCTGGAGATGACCGAGTCCGGCGTCATCAACCAGACCGCGCTGGTCTTCGGTCAGATGGACGAGCCGCCGGGCACCCGGCTGCGGGTCGGCCTGTCCGCGCTGACGATGGCGGAGTACTTCCGG
>DASYKU010000057.1 GCA_035995165.1 Mycobacteriales bacterium | reverse complement strand
GGTGAGCTCGTCCTCCCGGTCGTCACCCTCGGCGACCGAGGCCGCGGTGACCCGGCCCCAGTGCACGACCAGCCGCCGGCGGTCGGACAGCTCCAGCTCGCCGATCTCGGCGTCCCGCATGAACTGCCGGAACGCCCCCAGCGCGCCGTCGGCGGTCCCGGGCCGATCGACCCGGTACGGCTCACCGTCGATCGTCACTACCAGCCCCCGGCTCGTACACGAAGAGTAGCGGTCCGTCACGCGGGAAGGACGGCGATGGAGCCGGGCGGACTGATCGAGCGGCTCGCGCGGGACATCGTCGCGCTCTCGGCGAGCAGCTCCGAGCGCTCTACGGGCACGGCTCCTGGGTGCTCGGCGACGGCACGGACGCCGAACCGGACCGCCGGCCCGAGGTGACGGAGTTCGTCATCGAGGTCGCGCGGCTAGCTCACTGAGCCGGCGTTCGAGGAAGCGGCGCTCAGCGCCGTCGTCGGTGAGCTCCCGCGCGCGCTCGTAGGCCTCCCGGGCCTGGTCGATGCGGCCGAGGCGCCGCAGCAGCTCGGCCCGGGTCGAGTGCAGGTAGCGGAAGTCCTCCAGGCCGAGCCCGTCCAGGAGGCGCAGGCCGGCCTCGGGTCCGTCGGTCTCGGCGACGGCGATGGCCCGGTTCAGCTCCACCACCGGCGAGCCGGTCAGCCGGGCGAGCTGCCCGTAGAGCACCGCGATCCGGGCCCAGTCGCAGGGCGTCTCGGCGTGCAGCGAGGCGATCGCGGCCTGCAGCACGTACGGGCCGCGGCCGCCGACGGCGAGCGCGCGGTCGAGCTCGGCCCGGCCGGCGGCGATCTGCGTCCGGTCCCAGCGGGAACGGTCCTGACCGGCCAGCAGCACGAGCTCGCCGTCGCGGAAGCGCGCCGCGCGGCGGGAGTCGTGCAGCAGCATCATCGCCAGCAGGCCGCGGACCTCGGGGTCGTCCGGGAGCAGCTCGGCGAGCGCGCGGCCCAGCCAGATCGCCTCGGCCGCGAGCTCGTCGCGGCCGCCGTACCCCTCGTTGAAGATCAGGTAGACGACGGCGAGCACGGCGTCCAGGCGCTCACGGAACAGGTGCGGCGGCGGCACCCGGAACGGGATGCCGGCCGCCCTGATCTTGCGCTTGGCCCGCACCAGCCGCTGCGCCATCGTCGGCTCCGGTACCAGCAGGGCGCGGGCGATCTCCTCGGTGGTCAGCCCGCCCAGGGTCCGCAGGGTCAGCGCGACCTGCGCCTCGACGGTGAGCGCCGGGTGGCAGCAGGTGAAGATCAGCTCCAGGCGCTCGTCCGGGAACGTCGACGGGCTCATCGGCACCTCCGCGGCGAGCAGACCGAGCTTGGCGGCCAGCACCCGGTCGCGCCGGATGCGGTCCGTGGCGCGGTTGCGGGCCGTGCGCACCAGCCAGGCCCGCGGGTTGTCCGGCAGGCCGTCGCGCGGCCACCGGTCGGCGGCGATCGCGAACGCCTCCTGCGCGGCGTCCTCGGCGAGGTCGAAGTCACCGAGGACGCCGATCAGGGTGGCGAGGACGCGGCCCCACTCCGCCCGGAAGACCCGGTCGAGGGTCGTTACCAATAGACCTCCGAAGGTCGGATCTCGACCGCGCCGCCGTAGCGGGCCGCGGGGACGCGGGCGGCCACCTCGATCGCCGCGTCGAGGTCGTCGGCCTCCAGGATGAACAGGCCGCCGACCGCCTCCTTCATCCCGACGAACGGGCCGTCGGTGGTCAGGGTCTTCCCGCCCTCGACCCGGACGGTGGTCGCGTTCTGGGGCAGGCCCATCGGCGGCGCCGGGGTGACGCCCGGCGTCTCGTTGAGCGCCTGGTAGCCGGCGTAGACCTCCTTCAGCTCCTCCTCGCTCAGCGCGGCCTGGCGCTCGAGCGCGTCGCCTTGGTAGATCACCATGACGTACTTCATCGCAGCCTCCTCGTCGTCACCATCGCGGTAAGACGAACAGGGTGCCGCGAGATCGACACCCCGGCGGGTGTCGATCTCGGTGGGGCGGACGAGTCGGGCTGTACGCCGGGTTCTGTGACCGAGGCGCGATGCCCCGGCCGGCGGCCATCCATCTAGGCCTGCCGTCGCCGGCAGGCTCGAGCGGTCTACCCGCAGGCTCGGGCGGGCCGCCCTCGAACGCCTGCGCAGAGCGGTCGCCCGCCCCTTCTTGACCTTGCTCCGGGTGGGGTTTACCGAGCCGCCCGGGTCACCCCGGGCGCTGGTGGTCTCTTACACCACCGTTTCACCCTTACCGCCCGTTGCCGGGCGGCGGTCTGTTTTCTGTGGCACTGTCCCGCGGGTCACCCCGGGTTGGTGTTGCCAACCACCCTGCCCTGTGGAGCCCGGACGTTCCTCGGCAGGAGTACGGAATCGCATCCTGACGCGGCCGCCCGCCCGGCTCGTCCGCCGTGTGATCAGAATACCGGAGTGCAGATCGGAGACGCGTTCCTCACCACCGGAGCCGGGTTGGTCGCCGGCGCGGTCAACGCGATCGCCGGGGGCGGCTCGCTGCTGCTGTTCCCGGCGCTCGTCGCGGCCGGCTACGGCACCCTCGCCGCGAACGTCACGAACTCCGTCGCGCTCTGGCCCGGGTACGTCGGCGGCGTCGCCGGTTTCCGCAGCGAGCTCGACGGCGAACGGGGCCGGCTGACCCGGCTCAGCGTCGTCTCGGCGATCGGCGCGATCATCGGCTGCGTCCTGCTGCTGTCCACCCCACAGGGCGCGTTCGACATCGTGGTGCCGTTCCTGGTGCTGCTGGCGAGCCTGCTGCTCGCGGTGCAGCCGCGGGTGTCGAAGCTCGTCGGACCGCTGCGCGAAGGCGACGCCGCCAACGCCAAGGTGCTGTACCCGGCCGTCGGCCTCGCCTCCGTGTACGGCGGCTACTTCGGCGGCGCGCTGGGCGTGATCCTGCTCGGCACGCTCGCGCTGACCGTGCCGGAGCGGCTGCGCAAGCTCAACGGCCTGAAGTCGGTCCTGCAGCTGGTCGTGGCCAGCGTGACCGTCGTCGTGTTCGGCGTGTTCGGGCCGGTGGACTGGGTCGCGGTCGCGATCATCGCGCCGGCCGCGCTGGTCGGCGGCTTCGCCGGCGGCCGGATCGCCCAGAAACTGGACGACAACCTGCTGCGCAAGGTCGTCGTGGTCTTCGGGATCGTCGTCGCGGTGTTCCTGTTCGTCCGCGCGCTGACCTAGACCGCCAGGTGGCCGGTGTCGTTGAAGAGGCGGACCAGCGGGACCCGGTCCGGATACCAGTCCACTGTGGACACGCTCGCGGTGTCCAGGTGCATCCGGAACACCGACGAGGTCGGCGCGGCCAGCGCGGCGCAGAGCATCAGCTTGATCGGCGTCACGTGCGAGACCACGATCAGCGTCCGCCCCGGGTACGCCGCGAGCAGCCGGTCCCGCGCGGTCCGGACCCGCCGGGCGACCTGGTTCACGCTCTCGCCGCCGGGCGGCGCGGCCGAGCTGTCGGTCCGGAACGCCTTGCGCTCGGCCCGCCAGCGCTCCTTCACCTCGGCGAAGGTCTTGCCCTCCCACTGGCCGAAGTTCAGCTCCAGCAGGCCGTCGTCGGTGGTCACGGTGGCGCCGACGGCCTCGGCGATCGGGGTCGCGGTGGCGATCGCCCGCCCCAGCGGGGAGCTCACCACGACCGGCTTGTCACCCTCGAGCCCGGCCAGCCGGACGGCCAGCGCGGCCGCCTGCGCCCGGCCCCGCTCGTCGAGCTCCGGGTCGACCCGGCCGCTGTAGCGCTGTCCGGACAGCTCGGTGCGGCCGTGCCGGACGAGGAACATCCGGGTCGGGCGGTCGTCGTCGGCGACCCAGGCGTCGTCCGGAGCCGGAGCGGGACCGGGAGCCGGCGCCGGCGCGGTCTCCAGCGTGCTGGTCCAGACCATGCCGCGGGCGGCCGCGTCCATCGCCTCGTTCGCCAGCCGGTCCGCATACGAGTTGCGCTCGCGCGGGATCCAGCCGAACGTCACCGCCGGCAGCGCGGCGGCCAGCCGGCGGCCCTCGGCGTGCAGCGGCTGCAGGTCGGGATGCTTGACCCGCCAGCGCCCGGACATCTGCTCGACGACGAGCTTGGAGTCCATCCGGACCTCGACCGCGCTCGGGTCCAGCTGGGCCGCCGCCCGCAGCCCCGCCAGCAGCCCGTTGTACTCGGCCACGTTGTTGGTCGCGCGCCCGAGCGAGGCGGCCCGCTCGGCCAGCACCTCGCCGGTGCTCGCGTCCAGGACCACCGCGCCGTACCCGGCCGGACCGGGGTTGCCGCGCGAGCCGCCGTCGGCCTCCATGACCAGCCGCCGGCTCACCGTCCCGACCCGGCCCCGGGAATCGCGATCACAGGCCGGATTCCGCGGTGCGGACGAGGATCCGCCGGCAGTTCTCGCAGCGCAGCACCTCGTCCGGGGCGGCCGCCTGGGCCGCGCGCAGCTCGGAGCCGAGCAGGTCCAGCCGGCAGCCCTCGCAACGCCGGTGCTTCAGCGCGGCCGCGCCGACGCCGCCGGAGACGGCCCGGATCTTCTCGTACAGGGCGATGAGGTCGGCCGGCAGCTCGGTCGCGGTCGCGGCCCGGGCGCCGGTGTCGGCCGCCGCCTCCGCGTCGATCTCCGCGAACGCCGCGTCGCGGGCCGCCTCGGCGTCGTCGCGGGCGGCCGTCACCTTCTCGACCTCGGCCCGCACGACCGAGGTGCGCCCCTCGGCATCCTCGCGCCGTTCCATCACCTCGAGCTCGGTGTCCTCGAGGTCGGACTGGCGCCGGGCCAGCGTGTCGACCTCGTGCTGGAGGCTCTCCAGCTCCTTCGCCACGACCGCGCCGGACTGCATCCGCTGCTGGTCGCGGGCCGAGCGGGTCCGGACCTGCTCGACGTCGTTCTCCAGCCGGCGCAGCTCCCGGTCCAGGTCGCTGACCTCGGTCTCGGCCCGGACCAGGTCGTTGCGCAGCGCCGCCAGCCGGGTGTCCGCGTCGGTGATCACGGCCAGCTCCGGCAATGTCCGCCGGCGGTGTTCGAGCCGGGCCAGCGCCGAGTCGTGCGACTGCAGGTCGAGCAACCGTTGCTGGACCTTGGGATCCGCCTTCACGCGCCCAACCTTAGGCCGTCCGGACCCCGCGCCGGACCACCCCCGGTCCGGCCGGCCCGCCGCCACTGGAGGCAGGTCGGGCGGCAGCTCACACGGACGAGCCGACGGGCACGTCGGCGGTCGGCCGCAGCGCCCGCAGCGCGAGCCGGACCCGCAGCTGGTCGCCGTCGCGGCCGGCCGCGGCCCGGCCGCCGTGCGCCTCGACCAGCCGGCGCACGACGTACAGGGCGAGGGTGGCGGGGCGGCCGGTCTCGGCCGACTCCCGGGACCCGAACGGCTCGAACAGCTCGCGCAGCTCGGCCTCGCTGCGGGAGCTGCCGTACAGCAGGTCCACGACGACCTCGGCGCCCGTACGGCCGGCCCGCAACGTCACCGGCCGGTCCCGGCGGGCGTCGGCCCGGACGTGGTCGGCCAGCGCCTGCACGACCTGGTCGAGCGAGACCGAGTCGACGTACGCGGCCAGGTCGGGCTCGACCTCCAGCACGACCGGCGGCCGGGCCTGCCCGAGCCGGAACGCCGACAGCGCCGCGGTCACGTCCGCGATCGCGCTGGACTGGGCGCTGGACGGCGTGGACGCGGCCAGCAGCATGTCCTCCAGCAGCTTGCCGAGCCGGTCGGCGTGCTCGACGATCCCGCGCAGCAGCACCTCGCGGGACTCGGGCGGGATCTTGTCCCCGCGGGCGGCCAGCGTGCTGGCGCTGCCCCGGATCGCGGTCAGCGGTGTACGGAACTCGTGCGAGACCGAGGCGACCAGGTCCTCCCGGACCCGGTCCGCCTCCCGCAGCCGGGTGAGCGCGGACAGCTCGGCGTCGAAGAGCTGGCTGCGGTAGCGCTCCTGCTTGTCGTACCCGCGCTCGGCGAAGCGTCGGGCGGCGATCAGCACGACGACGGCCGCGACCAGCATGGCCGCGCCGATCGCCACCGCGGTCAGCTCCACGGCAACAACTGTGGCGGGCGCCACCCGGTCAGGACCATGGCCCACTGGGACTATCTACGGATAGGAGGCCGGACCCATCCCGGATCGAAGGGTCCGGACCACCCGATCGATCACCAGCAGCGCTCAGGCGGTCACCAGTCGGTCATCGGTGGCCGGCGGCGGTGGCTCCGCGCCGATCTCCAGGTCGTGCTCGTCGACCATCGTCGACTCGTCGAAGGGCTCCTCGCCGGCGAACACCCGCCGGGCCCGCTCGACGTCGAGCTCGCCGACCCACTTGCCGATGAGCAGGGTCGCGACCGCGTTGCCGGCGAAGTTCGTCAGCGCCCGGGCCTCGGACATGAACCGGTCGATGCCGACGATGAGGCCGACGCCGTCGAGCAGCTCGGGCCGGTGCGACTGCAGGCCGGCGGCGAGCGTGGCCAGGCCGGCGCCGCTCACCCCGGCCGCGCCCTTGGACGCGATGATCATGAACAGCAGCAGCGAGATCTGCTCCCCCAGCGCCAGCGGCTTGCCCAGCGCGTCGGCGACGAACAGCGACGCCATGGTCAGGTAGATCGCGGTGCCGTCCAGGTTGAACGAGTAGCCGGTCGGCACGGTGATGCCGACGACCGGCCGGCTCACCCCGGCGTGCTCCATCTTCGCGATCAGCCGCGGCAGCGCGGTCTCCGACGACGAGGTGGACAGGATGAGCAGGAACTCGCGGGCCAGGTAGCGCATCATGCTCAGGATCGACAACCCCGTGACCGTACGCAGCAGCAGGCCGAGGATGAGGAACACGAAGATCACGCAGGTCACGTAGAAGCCGAGCATGACCTGCAGCAGGCTCTTCAGCGCGTCCCATCCGGTCGCGCCGACCACCGCGGCGATCGCGCCGAACGCGCCGATCGGGGCGGCCCACATCACCATCGCCAGGATCTTGAACACCAGCCGCTGCAGGTGGGAGATGCCGCGCAGGAGCGGCTCGCCCTTGGCCCCGAGGGACTGGATCGCGAAGCCGACCAGCAGGGCGACGAACAGCGCCTGCAGCACCTCGCCCTCGGTCAGCGCGGACACCAGCGTGGTCGGGATGATCCCGAGCAGGAAGTCGACGGTGCCGGCCTCGCCCTCGGCCTGCGAGGCCCCGGCGCCGCGGAGCTGGTCGGTCAGCTCCAGGCCACTGCCGGGGTGGATCAGGTTGCCGACGATCAGGCCGATCGTCAGCGCGACCGTCGACATGACGAGGAAGTAGCCGAGGGCGAGGCCGCCGACCTTGCCGACCTGGGTCGCCTTCCGGATCGAGCCGATGCCGAGCACGATCGTGCAGAAGATGATCGGGCTGATCATCATCCGGATCAGCGAGACGAACCCGTCGCCGAGCGGCTTGAGCTGCTTGGCGACGCCGGGCGCGGCGAAGCCGACCAGGATGCCGAGGAGCACGGCGACGATGACCGCGAGGTAGAGCCAGTGCGTCCGGTCCCGGCGTGGGGGCGCCGACGTCTCGTCGATGGCCATGGGTGCCCTCCTCGTACGAGCGAGTAAAGAACTACCCAATTCGACCCCGTGGATTGTGACCTGGGCAACACCACTGGCCGCGCCGGAGCGACCTCTCAGCGATCAGGGCATGAGGTCCGCGGGCTGAATGTCCAGAGCCTTGGCGATATCGGCCAGCGCGATGACCGACAGGTCGCGCTGGCCACGCTCGACCCGGCGGACCTCACCCTCGCCGAGCCCGCTGGCCCGGGCCAGCTGCTCCAGGCTCAGCCCGCGCTGCACCCGCAGCGCCGAGAGCCGCCGGCCGAACGACTGCAGGTAGATGCTGTCCTCACCCTCATCCGTCATGAGGCAAATCTAGTCCATCACGATGACGAGTGTCATCAGGGCAGACTGCTGCGGGTGGAACTGCAGCAGATCGGCCTGTCCCACCCCCGGGTCAAGCAGGTGCTCGACATCCAGAACAACACCGCGTCCAACCGGGAGCGGCTGCTGGTCGCCGAGGGTCTGTGGGCCCAGCGGCTGGTGCTCTCGGCCGGCGTGGGCGTGCGGACCTTCCTCTGGTGTCCCGAGCTGGCGTACTCCGACGAGGCCCGGCTGCGGGCCTCCCAGCTGGTCGAACGGGCCGAGAACGCGTACCAGGTCTCGGCCAGGACGCTGGAACGGATCGGCGAGCGGGGCCAGCCCGACGGGCTGCTCTCGGTCGTCCGGCTGCCCTGGTACGAGCCGGACGTGCTCGACTTCGGCCCGTCCGCGCTGGTGCTGGTCGCCGACGCGGTCGAGATCCCCGGCAACCTCGGCACGCTGATCCGGACCCTGGACGCGGTCGGGGCCGACGCGCTGGTGCTGACCAACCGGCGTACCCGGCTCACCCATCCCAAGGTCTTCCGCGGCTCCCAGGGCACGGTGCTCACGGTGCCGTCGGTGGAGTTCGACGTGGCCGGACCGGCGGTGGACTGGCTGCGGTCGCGGCGGTTCCGGGTGCTGCTGGCCGACACCGACGACGCCCGGCCGTACCGGGAGACGGACTACTCGGGGCGGGTCGCGCTCGTGGTCGGCTCGGAGCGGTACGGGATCTCCAAGCCCTGGTACGAGCACGGCTTCGACCGGGTCGCGGTGCCGATGCTGGGCGCGGCCGACTCGCTGAACGTCTCGGTCTCCGCCTCGGTCCTGCTCTACGAGGCCCGCGCCCGGCAGTCGGGCTGGTGAGACGGGGGCGCCGGGCCGGCGCTGCACTGCCCGGCCTGGATCGCGGAGGTCCGCGGCGGGGAAGCGGGTGGCTCGGCGTGCGGCCCGGCGCCCGTCGGACGGGGACAATACCGAAGGCGTACGAGCCCACGCAGGCATACCGTCCTGTCCGTGGCGAAGGTTATGGACGGCATCGACGAGAAGCTGGCGCGGTGGCTGCAACGGCAGCCGGTGTTCTTCGTGGCGACCGCGCCGCTGGCCGGGGACGGGCACGTCAACGTCTCCCCGAAGGGCACGCTCGGCACGTTCCGGGTGCTCGACCGGGACACCGTGGCGTACCTGGACCTGACCGGCAGCGGGGCCGAGACGCTCGCGCACCTGCGCGAGAACGGGCGGATCACGCTGATGTTCTGCGCCTTCGACGGGCCGCCGAACATCATCCGGATCTACGGGCAGGGGTCCGCGGTGCTGCCGTCCCACCCCTCGTTCGACTCGCTGGTCGGGCAGTTCCCGGCGCATCCCGGCATCCGGTCGGTGATCCGGGTGGCGGTGAGCCGGGTCGCGGACAGCTGCGGGTACGCGGTGCCGCGGATGGCGCTGGAGTCCGAGCGCGACATCCTCGACCTGCACCACCTGAAGAAGGGCGAGGCCGCGACGGCGGACTACCGGATCGAGCGCAACGCGACCAGCATCGACGGGCTGCCGGCCTGGCCCGTGGACGAGCCGGCGCGGTCATGACCGAGGATCGTCTCGCCACGGCCTGGGCGTCGATCGACTCCTACGGCGAGGAAGACTTCCGGGCGCTGATCGACTCCCTGGTGGCCTCGGCGCCCTCGGCGGTGCGCGCGTTCGAGCAGGCCTGCGCCTGGGACTCGACCGGGCACTCCGACCGGGCCGTGCCGCTCTACCGGGCGGCGCTCGCCACCGGGCTGACCGGGCTGCGCCGGCGGCGGGCGACGATCCAGCTGGCCAGCTCGCTGCGTAACCTCGGCGCGGTGGAGGAGAGCGTCGCGTTGCTGTCCGCGGAGCTCGCCGCCTCGGTCGACGACCCGGAGGCGGTTGCGCTGGACGATGCCGTGCGGGGGTTCCTCGCGCTCGCGCTGGTCGACGCCGGCCGGGCCCGGGAGGCGGCGTCGCTGGCGCTGGGGGCGCTGGCCCCGCACCTGCCGCGCTACCAGCGCTCGCTCGGCGCGTACGCCGGCGCGCTGGTCGAGTGAACCTCGTCGCCGACTGCGCGCGCTGCGTCGGGATCTGCTGCGTGGCGCCCGCGTTCACGGCCTCGGCCGAGTTCGCGATCAGCAAGCCGGCCGGGCGGCCCTGCGTGCACCTGCAGGACTCCGCGTGCGGGATCCACGACCGGCTGCTCCCGCAGGGGTTCTCCGGCTGCGTGGCGTACGACTGCTTCGGGGCGGGGCAGCGGGTGGTGGAGCTGCTCGGGCCGTCCCGGTCGCCGCGGATGTTCGCCGCGTACGACGTGCTGCGGCAGCTGCACGAGCTGCTGTTCTACCTGCAGGACGCGCTGTCGCGACCCGCGGCGGGGCCGGTGCACGCGGCGCTGGCGGCGCAGCGGGACGTGATCGAGGATGTCGACCCCGCCGGGCCGGCCGACCCGGCGGCACACCGGGCGGCCGTCGCGCCCCTGCTCCGCCGCGCGAGCGCCCTGATCCGCGCCGGCTCCGACCAGCCACCGGATCCGTGCGCGCCGGACCAGGCCCCGCGGAGCGCGGACTCGCACGAGCCGGCCGGGGACCTGCGCGGGGCGGACCTGCGCGGGGCGGACCTGCGGGGGGCGGAGCGTGCCGGGCGGGACCTGCGGGGGGTGGATCTTCGCGGGGCGGACCTGGTCGGGCGGGACTTCCGGGGCGCCGACCTGCGCGGGGCCGACCTGTCCGTGGCGTCCGCGCTCGGGGCGGACCTGCGCGGCGCCGACCTGCGGACCGCGGACTTCCTCGGGGCCGACCTGCGCGGCGCGGACCTGCGCGGCGCCGACCTGACCGGCGCGCTCTACCTGACCCGGACCCAGACCGGCGGCGCCCGGACCGACCCGACCACTCGCCTCCCGGCCGGATCGCCAGCGCCGTGATCCTCCCGTCCCCGTCGAACGCGAACGCGAACCGCAGGTCGACCGGGCTGCCCGGGAAGTCCCCGGAGATCTCCGCGACCGCGACCGTGCCGACCACGGACCGCACCGTGTAGGTCACCGGCACGACCTCGCCGCGCCACTCCCGCACCGCGGCGATCCCGTGCCGCTCCTTGTCCTCGTCCTCCACCACCACGTCGTCGGCGAACAGCGCGAAGTAGGGCTCGCCGCCGGCGGGGGCGAGCGCGAAGTACCGGTCGATGAGCTCGTTCGTGGTCATGCCCCGAGCATCGGGTCTCCCCGCGGGGGAGACTCAAGGGGTGCGCGTGAGCATCGGCGACTTCGCCCGGATCACCCACCTCAGCATCCGGACGCTGCGCCGCTACCACGAGGGCGGGTTGCTGGAGCCGGCCGAGGTCGACCCGCACAGCGGCTACCGGTACTACACGCTCGACCAGGTGCCGACCGCGCAGGTGATCTCCCGGTTCCGCGCGCTCGGCCTGCCGGTGCGCGAGGTCGGCGAGGTGCTGGCGGCCGAGCCGGGCGATCGCAACGCGGTGCTGGCCGCGCACCTGGACCGGCTGCAGGACCAGCTCGAGGAGACGCGGACGGCCGTGGTCACGCTGCGGCGGCTGCTGGCTCCGGACACCAAGCCGGCCGAGGTGACGCTCCGGTCGGCGCCGGCCACCACGGTCGCGGCGATCCGGGCGACCGTCACCCGGGACGAGGTCGAGGACTGGTACGCGGGCGCCATGGCCTCGCTGCGCGCCGCGGTCCCCGATCCGACCGGCCCCGCCGGCGGCCTGTACGACCACGAGCTGTTCACCGCCGACCGCGGCACCGCGCTGGTCTACCTGCCCGCCTCCGAGCCGCCCGCCCACGGCCGGGTGGTCCCGTACGAGCTGCCGGCCCGGGAGGTCGCCGTGGTCACCCACGCCGGCCCGCACGACGACATCGACGTGTCGTACGCCGACCTCGGCTGCTGGGTCGCCGGGCACGCGCTCGGCGTGGCCGGGCCGGTACAGGAGATCTACCTGGTCGGGCCGCGCGACACCCCGGACGGCGCGGCCTGGCGTACCGAGATCTGCTGGCCGGTGTTCCGGACCGCCTGATCGTTCCCGGCCCGGCGGCATGTGGGAACGTCGCGGTCATGAACGAACCGGCGTACCTGGCTACCCCTGTTCCGACGTCCGACCGGCCCGGGCCGTGGCCCGGCGTGATCGTCGTGCACGACGCGTTCGGGCTGTCGGACGACATGCGGGAGCAGGCCGACTGGCTGGCCGCCGCCGGGTACGTGGCCGCGATCCCCGACCTGTACGGCGGCCAGGCCGCGATGAGGTGCATCAAGGGCGCCTTCGCTCAGCTGTCCGCGCAGAAGGGGCCGATGTTCGACCAGCTCGACGCGGCCCGGACCGGGCTGGCCGGGCAGGCCGACTGCACCGGGACGGTCGGCGTGATCGGCTTCTGCATGGGCGGCGGGTTCGCGTTGCTGCTGGCCGGGCGGTCCGGGTGGTCGGCGGCGTCGGTCAACTACGGCCAGGTCCCGGAGAACGTCGCCTCGGTACTGGCCGGGGCCTGCCCGATCGTCGCCTCGTACGGGGGCAAGGACCGCGGCCTCAAGGGCGCGGCCGCCACGTTGCGGGCGGCGGTGCCGGCCGGGGTGGACGCAGACATCAAGGAGTACCCGGAGGCACGGCACGGCTTCCTCAACCGGATCGCGGCCGCCTCGCCGCTGGTGCCGGTCATGAAGATCGCCGGCGTCGGGTACAACCACGACGCGGCCGCGGACGCCAAGCGCCGGATCCTGACGTTCTTCGACACCCACCTGCGCGCCTGATCCTCGCCGCGCGGCTTGCGCCTTCGTACGGCAAGATGCGGCGGTCATGCCTGAGCTGCCGGAAGTCGAGTCCGCGCGCACCGTCATCGATCGAGGCGCCCTAAATCGGCGCATCGTCGAGGTCGACGACTCGGACTCCTGGGTCTGCCGGCCGCACGCGCCGGGCGAGATCCGGGCCGTGCTGCTGGGCCGCTCGTTCGTCGCCGTACACCGGCGGGGCAAGAGCATGTGGTGCGACCTGTCCGGCGACGGGCCGGTGCTCGGCATCCACCTCGGCATGTCCGGCAAGATCGTCATCGCCGGGGCGGACGGGACCGAGGTCGACGGCGGCGACTACTGGGAGCGCGGGCGCAAGGCCGGTGACTACCGGTTCAGCCGGTTCCGGGTCGAGTTCGCCGACGGCGGCGCGCTGCTGCTGGTCGACCCGCGGCGGCTGGGCCGGGTCCGCCTCGACCCGCCAGTGGAGCTGCTCGGCCCGGACGCCGCGACGATCACCCGGGGCCAGTTCCGGACGGCGTTCGCGGCCGGGACCGCGCCGGTGAAGGCCCGGCTGCTGGACCAGCACTCGATCGCCGGCGTCGGCAACCTGCTGGCCGACCAGGCGCTCTGGCAGGCCAGGATCTTCCCGGCCCGGCCGGTGCGGGAGCTGACCCGCCTCGAGGTCGACCGGCTCTACCGGGCCGTCCGCGGCGCGGTCGGAGCGGCCATCGGCTCCGGCGGCGTGCACACGCTGTCGATCATCCCGTACCGGCGGCCCGGCGCGATGTGCCCCCGCGACGGCGTACCGATGACGCACGCGACGGTCGGCGGCCGGACCACGTGGTGGTGCCCGCGGGACCAGGCGGCCTGATGCTCCACTTCCGCGAGATCACCCCGTCGAACCGGGCCGCGGTCGAGGCGCTCTCCGTCCTGCCGGCCCAGGGCGGCTACGTCGTCGGCGTGGCCGGGTCGCTGCGGGAGGCGGCGTCCACGCCGGACGCAGCTCCCTGGTACCGCGCCCTCTACGACGACGACACCCCCGTCGGCTTCGTCATGCTCAGCGACGGGATCACCGAGGAGAACATGCGCGACCCCGACTTCCTCGGGCCGTACTTCCTCTGGCGCCTGCTGATCGACCACCGCTACCAGGGCCGCGGCTACGGCGCCGGCGCCCTCGCCCTCGCGGTCGCGTTCCTCCGCTCCGAGCGGCCGGACGCGCGCGTCCTGCTCACCTCCTGCGGAACGTACGACTCGGCGTCGCCGTACGGGTTCTACCTCCGGCAGGGGTTCCAGGACACCGGCACCCGCCACCAGGGCGAAGCCGTCCTCGCCCTCACCCTCTAGGGGCTCGCCGCGGCAGCGGCGAGGCCGACGTCCCGTCGGTCATCCAGGCCGCGACCCGGCGTCCGTCCACCAGCACCACGCCGCGGTCCGCAGCGAGCTCCTGGGCGGGCTCCGCGAAATAGCTGCTGGTCACGAACAGTCGCACCTCGGCCCCGGGCGCGGACGCCAGGAAATGCTGGACCTCGGCGTCCCGCACGGCCTCGTCCGCCGCGTACCGCGTGCACTGCACCACGACCCGCCGCCCGTCCGAGGTGACCGCGGCCACGTCCGCACCGGCGTCGTCGCCGACCCGCACGTCCTGGCACCCGTCCCGCTCCAGCAACCGCCCCACCAGCCGCTCGAACTGCGCCCCGGTCATCTCCGCGGTGGCCGCGGTCGCCCGCGCCAGGTCGGCCTGCCGCTTCTCCGCCGCCGCCCGTTCCGCCTCCCGGCCCTCCGGCGCGGCCCACCAGTCGCCCTGCTGGCCGGCCGCTGCCTGATCCGGCGCGCCCGGCCGCTCCGTCGCCGCGTCGGTCCGTTCGGAGTCCTGCACCGCCGCCTCGGTCCGCTCCTGGCTCTGCGTCCGCCGCTCCCACTGCCGCCGCAACCACGGCAACGCGAGGAAGACGACGATCACCAGCACCGCCACCTCGTCCACCCACCGAGGCACCGACACGGCAACGATCGCCACCAAGACCCCGAAAACAATCAGCACCTTCGGCCGCCGCACCGCCCACCTCCTCCCCCTGATCCTGCCCCACTCCACCCACGTACCGCTCGGCCCCGACAGCGGCCTGACCAGGTACGCGGAGTCCTACGTCAACTGCACCGACCTGCACACGGTCGTCAGGCCCCGCCTCCGCCGCAAACTCGGCCTCCTCGCCCCACCGAACTCGCCCGAGTCCAAGCCGCCATCCGCCTGATCCTCGCCCTCCAGCCTTGACCACCGCCCCGCGTCGCCCGCTCGGCGGGCGCGGTCGGACAGACTGGGGGCATGGAGCGGCAGACGATTTCGGCCGGGTGGCTGACGTTGCGCCCGTTCACCCTCGCCGACGTCCCGTGGGTGTACGAGGTGTCGCTGGATCCGGTGCTGCAGCGGTTCATGCAGGTGCCCTCGCCGTACCGGCTCGAGGATGCGGCCGCGCACGTCGAGCAGTCGTACATCGCCGGCTGGGACGACGGCCGCCAGGCAGAGTTCGTGGCCGAGGCTGCTGGCACCCCACTGGGCCGGGTCGGCCTGCGCCTGAACGAGCCCGGCGCGGCGGAGGTCGGGTACTGGGTCGATCCGCGTGCCCGCAAGCGGGGCGTCGCCACCACCGCGCTCCGGGCGGTCTGCCGATGGGCCGTCACGACGGCAGATGTCGACCTCATCGAGTGGCGCTGCGAAGCAGGCAACGTCGCTTCGCTCCGAGTCGCGGAGAAGGCCGGGTTCCGCCTCGAGGCGACGCTGCGCAAGCGGCGGATCCGCGACGGCGTACGGGTGGACGAGTGGGTCGGCTCGCTGCTCCGCGACGAGGTGCTGGCCGACCCGGCCTAGGAATATCGGTGTCCCGCCGCGGCCGAATTGGTTCTACTCGGCGGATGACGTACCGGGATGTCGTCGTGGCCGGCTACGACCAGCTGGGTCCGCGCTACCGCGACCAGTTCTCGGGCAGCCCGACCCGGATCGCGTACGTCCGGCGGGTGCGGCGGCGCCTCGCGCCCGGCTCGATCGTCGTCGCCCTCGGCTGCGGTCCCGGCGACCCGGCCACCCGCCTGCTCGCGGCGGACCATCGCGTCCTCGGTGTCGACGTCTCCCCCGGCCAGCTCCGCCTGGCCGCGTCGGCCGCCCCGACCGCGCTCCTGGTCCGCGCCGACATCACCGAGTTCGCGCTCCGGCCGGCGTCGGTCGACGCCGTCGTGTCCTTCTACGCCCTCGGCCACCTGCCACCGCCGGCGCACGCGCCGCTCGTCGCCGCCATCGCGACCTGGCTGCGCCCCGGCGGCCTGCTGCTCACCAGCGCGCCCCGGATCCCCGGCGACGGGGTCGACGACTGGGTCGGCGTCCCCATGTACTTCGGCGGCATCGGCGACGAACCCACCCTCGCCGCCGTCCGCACCGCCGGCCTCACCGTCGAAGCCTCGGAAGTCGTCCCCGAATACGAACCCGACGGCGGTATCGCCCGCTTCCACTGGATAACCGCAACGAAGCCGAGGGTGGGCGCTGGGTTCGAACCAGCGACCCCCCGCTCTTAGGTGCCCGCCGGACCGGGACGCGCGCTGCTCAGGGTGCTCACGCTGGTACTCGCGGTCCTGGCTGGTTCGTGCCGGACCGATCGCCGCGGCCGGGTTGCCGTCAGTGTTGCTGTCAGGGCATCCGGTCTGAGGGCACGCCCGCACAGCTGCGGGCCTTTCGACGTCGGACGGCTGTCAAGGGCGCCCGCGCTCCCAGCGGGACTCTAGGCTCGGTCTCGCCCTTGATAGACGGCCGGCGGCGGTAAGGACGATCGGCAGATGGGAGGGCCTGCCCGGAGGTGAGTGTCGTCGCTACCGGTCCGGGCGGGTCGGTCGTCGCGCCATCAGGAGTCCAGCGTTGGTCACGAGCGACACGACCGCCAGCGCGACGACCAACCAGCTTCCGACGATAGCGCCGATGATCCCGCCGATGGCGATGAGTACGACCGCGGACCAGGCCGCGGCCCGGCGGGAACGGTCAGTCTTCGCAGACACCGGCTAGTGATCTCACAGGCGTTCGCGCCTGGCAAGTGGCTCCGGGCGCCGGCGGTCGAGGTTCGAACCGTCTGCACGGGCCTTCTCCTGCGCGGCCCGCCGCGGCATTCAGGTCACGATGTCGATCTACGCCCACGCGGCCCAGGAGGAGCAGCGGAAGGCGCTCCGCTCGCTCGGGGGCGGCTGGCATGACCCCCGTTGCTGTCACAGACTGCCGTCAAGGTCGTCTTGACGGTGTTCGGATCGGCGGGCGGATGGGG
>DASYKU010000056.1 GCA_035995165.1 Mycobacteriales bacterium | reverse complement strand
AGTCGGACCAGCGCCGACTTGTCGATCAGCCAGGGCGTCAGCGCCACGCCTGGTCCATGACGTCGGGGTCGGCCAGGTCCGCGGTCAGCTCGGCCAACCGCGCCAGATCGGACACCGCCACGGAGGAGCCGGACACGTCGGCGTCCTGGGCGAGCCGGCGGCGCACGTACTCACTCCGCGACAGTCCAAGCCGGATGGCATGGGCGTCGACCGCGGCCACCACGGCATCGGGGACGTCTCGAATCAACATGTCGGCCATGCGACCACCTCCGATATCGTAGGATAGCACTCTCACCGAAGAGCGCTCTCATACCGAACCGAGGGACAGCCGTGAGAAGAAGCGGCCACCCCGATCCCGGTGAAGCCGGCATCCTTCGGCACTTTGTGAGAATGAACGTTGTCCGGTGCGACGCGGATAACCGCCCTCACGTAGAGAGGGGATCCGTCCGCAGCCAATCGCAGACCAACAACACGGCTCGATGTGCGATGCCGCGTCCGCGCCACCTCGGAAACACAGCATAGGAGATGTCAACCTCGCCCGGCCCAGATCCTCTAGTCGCAGATTCGCCTCGACGTTGCCCACGAGCGCGTCGGTATGGGCATCCCGGACGCCGAAGTGGCGACGCGGGCCACCCGTTCTCCACTGTTCGCGATTGGAGTCGATCCAGTACGGCACACGTTCCACTGACCCCGGGCCGCCGGACAGCCACCGGATCTGGTCGCCGTCCTCACCGGCGAGGTGCTCCGCAGCGTCCTCTCCGCTCAGGCACCTCAGGACGATGACGCCGTCGCTCAGGACGGGGGGAGTCGTCGTCGACGCACGGTCGTCGTAGACCGCCCGTGACGCCGTGCGTGCTCACGTAGTCACGGTATCGACCACCCCGACACCGGAGTCGAGCGCTGTGCAGCGGCTCAGACCAGGCAACGCGAACACGAAACCACAGCTCAGCGGGCCTGCGTGCGCCCGGCAGGAATCGAACCTGCGACCAAGTGCTGAGAAGCCATCCCGCGCCCAGCGCCGTGCTGACCGGCCTCTTCGCAGGTCACCGCTGAGCGAGAAGCCATGGTTATCTGCTCGCTCAGCGATCTTCGTCAGCTTGCTTCGAGGTAGCGGTTGATGGCGTCGCGAACGACGTCGCTGACCCTGCGATGGTCTTGGTCGGCGATCCGCTGGATCGCCTCGTAGGTCTCATCGTCGACGCGGAGGTCGACCCGCTTGGAGTGGCCGGCCCGTCCGGACAGGGAGGGTCGGCCGGCGTGGCGGCGGGTCAGGGTGGCGGGGGCAAAGCCGGCCTCGGCTTCCGCGGCCAGGCGCTGCTCGTAGTCGGGGTCGAGGCGGGTTCCCGCCTTGGTGACCACCGGCTCGTCACCGGTCGGCTTCACTGTCGCCATTTCTTCGCCTCCTCGTACAGATCCTGGTAGCCGGCGCGCATGGGCATGGCGTGGATGACCCGCAGTCGTCCGTCGGCCCGCTCCACGCCGACAACCTCCAGCGGCGTGCCTGCCTCGTCGTCGCCGAGGAAGAACACCGCCTCGTCGGGGCGGTCCGCGGCGTAGCCGGTCGGACGAAGTACAGCCCGGCATGGTCCACCACGTGGCGTACCTAACCCCGGGACACCCGGTGCTTCCGCGCCCCGGCCGTCCACGACATCCCGGCGTACTCCACACCGCCGCGATTATGTCGGACAGAATCGGCCTTGTCCACCGTGCTGGAGTGCTGACCGTATCTCGGTGGATGAGGGGCTCGGGTCCTGTGAGGATGGCCGGATGCATGAGTTGTCGGACTTCGTTCGCGCCCCTAACCAGGCCGACGACCCCGGGCTGTACGAGGTGGAGAACGCCGCGATGGACCCGGACGGGGTGCTGGCCGCGGCCCTCTGGTCTGCCGCACCATGGGACGGCCGCGATGTGCTGGATCTCGGCTGCGGAAGCGGCTATTGGCTGTCGTCATACCGGCGACGGGCGAGGTCGGTGCTCGGTGTGGAGCCGGACCGGTCACTGTTGCCGTTGGCCGCGGCCCGCGACGCGTCAATACCGGTAGTACACGGGTCGGCCGAGCACATTCCGGTGCCGGATGCGGCTGTCGACGTGGTCCACGCGCGTTTCGCCTATTTCTTCCCGCCCGATCGCGATGCGGGTCTCGCGGAAGTCATGCGTGTACTCAGGCCCGGTGGAGCCTTGGTGGTCGTCGACAATGACCAGCGCTGGGGCGAATTTGCGGAATTACTCGCGCTGTCACCGTGGGCTGCACCGCAGGGGAAGGCGGAGACAACGGACATGTGGTGGGCCGAACGTGGAGCGGTCCGCCACGAGGTTCACTCCTCGTGGCGCTTTCCGGACCGTGCAGGACTCGAAGCCGTATTGCGTCTGGAGTTCTCTGATGACCTGGCGACCGCTTGGCTGGGCGACCATCCCGGCCGGCATGAGCTGAGCTACGGATACGTGCTCTTCGTCGCGACGAAGCGTTGATTCACTCGCTGTAGATCCAGGCGCGAGAAGCGAACAAGTGGGCCGCCGGGATCCTCCTTACCGCCACGCGCAGCCAGGTCGCGCCTCGCCGAGACAACCAGTGTCTCCGGTTACGTGCTGCTGAGCGCTGTGCAGCGCCGTCTCTCGGCCGCGCGGGCATGGAAGTGCAGGTCAGGGGCGTATGTGCGCCCGGCAGGACTCGAACCTGCGGCCAAGTGCTTAGAAGGCACCTGCTCTATCCACTGAGCTACGGGCGCGGTGAACCGTGGCAGGTTACCGTGGACAGTCCTTACCGATCGGGTGGGGCTGGCCCACCGGGTCACAGGAACCACCCAGGTTACGCACAGGGGCGTCCCATCCGGGCGTCGGAAGGTCGTGTCATGACCGAGACGCCGCGCGGGCCCCACGACCCCCAGCAGGACGACAGCTCCTCCTCTCCGCAGCCCGAGCGGCCTCCGTACGGCGGGGCCGAGTGGCGCCGGCCGGACGCTCCCGCGGTGCCGCCGCGGTTCGGTGGCCAGGCGGAAGCCGCTGGTCAGGGGGATGTCACGGCTCCCGGGGACGGTGCGCGTCGGGACTCGGTTGCGCCGGATGCTGCCGCTGGCGGTCAGGAGAACACCGCGCCGATCGGCGAGCGTTCGACTGGCCAGCAGGGCGCGGTGCCGACCGGCGAATCCTGGGTTGCCGGTCAGCAGGGCGCGGTGCCGAGCGGTGAGTCGTGGGCTGCCGGTCAGCAGAGCACGGTGCCGAGCGGTGAGTCGTGGACTGCCGGTCAGCAGAGTGGTGAGTCGTGGAGTGCCGGCCCGCGGAGCGCGCCGCAGGGCGGTGGCGGCCCGCAGAGCGCGCCGTCGGGCGATGCCGGTCAGTCGGCGTCGCAGGGTGGGGCCGGTCAGCAGAACCCGCCGCCGGGGGAGTGGCGCGGTCAGCCGGCGGCGCCGCAGTACGCACCGCAGTACGCCTCGGTGGGGGCCGGTGGCACCAGCAACTACGGGACGTACGACAACACGCACGGGGCGACCCGGTACGGCGCGTACGCCCCGGGCTATGCCGCCAACGGCGCACCCTGGCCGTACGCGGCACCCGCGCAGCAGGAGACCCCGAAGTCCCGCGGCGCCGGCAAGCGCGTGCTCGCGGTCGCGGCGATCACCGCGGTCCTCGGCGGGCTCGTCGGCGGTGGCACGGTCGCGCTCGTCGACCACAACAACCCGGCCGTCTCCTCCGCCGGGATCACGATCCAGGGGTCCAGCGCGCCGACGGCGGCGACCCAGACCGGCAGCGTCGAGGCGGCCGCGGCGACGGCGATGAAGAGCGTGGTCACCCTGTCCGTCCGCGGGACCCAGGAGGCCGGCACCGGTTCCGGCATCGTCCTGCGGGCCGACGGCTACATCCTCACCAACGAGCACGTCACCGCGGTCGCCGACGGCGGCGGCTCGATCACCGTCGCGTTCTCCGACGGCCGGACCGCGACCGCGACACTGGTCGGCGCGGACAAGGAGACCGACCTGGCCGTGGTCAAGGTCAACATGACGGGCCTCACCGCGGCGACGTTCGCCGACTCGAACGCGATCAAGGTCGGCCAGACCGTGGTCGCGGTCGGCTCGCCGCTCGGCCTCAACGGCACCGTCACCGAGGGGATCGTCAGCGCGCTGCACCGTCCGACCAGCGGTGCGTCCGACGGTTCGGCCGTCATCGACGCGATCCAGACCGACGCGGCGATCAATCCGGGCAACTCCGGCGGCGCGCTGGTCGACCTGGCCGGCCGGGTCGTCGGCATCAACCAGTCGATCGCGACCGCCAGCTCCAGCGGCCAGGGGCAGGGCGGCGAGGCCGGCAACATCGGCATCGGGTTCGCCATCCCGTCCGACACCGCGGCCCGGATCTCCAGCGAGCTGATCACCTCGGGCAAGGCCACCCACGCCGTGCTGGGCGTGCAGACGCAGACCGCGACAGCCGCGGACCAGCAGACCGCGATCGGGGCCACGATCGCGACGGTCCAGTCCGGCAGCGCCGCCGCCTCCGCCGGGCTCAAGGCCGGCGATGTCGTCACCAAGGTGAACGACCACGTCATCGGCGAGTCCACGGACCTGGCCGCGACGATCCGCTCCTTCGCCCCCGGCTCCAAGGTGACGCTGACCGTCAAGCGGGGCACCGCCTCGCAGACGCTGACCGTGACGCTCGGGTCCGACGCGGGGAACTGACCACCGGAAGAGGAGTGGTGGGGACGGCACCCGACCAGCCGTCCCCACCACTTCGCCCAGTCCCGGGCCGGCGCACCCCGAGCGGGGCGCGCCGGCCCTCTGCCGTCCGGCGCCCGCACGGGTGCCGCCGGGGCGGATCGCCGGACCCGGAGGCCGGCGCGTACGGGACGTTGGTCGGCACCGGGTTGGCGGGCAAGCTGCCGGCCAACCCGGCGCCTGGGTCGACCGGCGGTGCCGTCGCCGGTCTGGTACGGGTGCGGGGAGGATCAGCCGGTGAGGGGATCAGCCGGCTCGGTCGGTGCCACGGTCTCGGTCGGCGTCGCGGTGGGCGGCAGCGTCGTCGGCGGCCCCGCGGTCGGGCCGACCGGCGGGACCGTGACCGGCGGAACCCCGGTCGGCCCGGCCGTCGGGCTGGGCGGCCCGGGCACCGGCGCGTCGCAGGCGACCCCGTCCCCGTCGCGGTCCAGCGCCGTGCGGTACCCGGGCCGGCCCCGCCGGATCGGTGCCGCGCCGGCCGCCTCGGCCGCTGCGCAGTCCGCGTAGAACGCGGCCGCGCTGGCACTGGGCGTGGGTGTCGGGGTCGTGCTCGGCGACGGCTGCGGGATCCGGTATGTCGGGATCGTGACGGTCGGGTTGCCCGGGTCCGGTCGGACCGCGACCCCGGGCACCGACGGCGTCCGCCCGGTGCCCTGCTCGAGCGCGTCGGCCAGGCCACGCCCGTCGGCCGCAGCCGGCCGGGACTCGTGGGTGACGGCGCCGAGCACCGCGAACATCACGAACACCGCGCCGGCGCTGGCCCAGACCTGCCAGGGCCGGCTCCGTGCCCACTGCATTCCGTGTGACACCAGGTCCCGGCCCGGAGGCCGGTCCGTACTGCTCACTGCAATCTTCTCCCCGTGTGGACCGTCCATGATCGGACTTCGGGAGGATAGGGATCCGCGCGGTCACGCGGGCCCGTTTTCGCGAAATTGATCAGGTCTCGCAGGCGACGCCGTCGCCTCCCCGTCGAGTCCGGCCCGGTGGCTCGGGTCGCCCCGGCACAGCGGGGCCGCACCCGCCGCACGGGCCGCGGCGCAGTTGGCGTAGTACACGTCCGCCGGCGGCGCGGGCGGGAGCGGCGGTGCGGGGGCCGGAATCAGCCGAGTAGCCGCGAGACCTGGGCCGCGATCTCCAGGTCCTCGCGGGCGGTGACGACCGCGACGGAGGCGGGTACGCCCGGGGCGGACACGTTCGCGTCGCCCCGGGCGGCCTCGTTCTGGCCCGGGTTGACGGCCAGGCCGAGGTACTCCAGCCCGGCCACCGCGCCCTCCCGGACCGCCGGCGCCCGCTCGCCGACGCCGCCGGTGAACGAGACCGCGTCCACCCCGGACATCGACGCCGCCATCGCCGCGATCGCCGCCTTGAGCCGGTGCACGTAGACCTCGAACGCGAGCCGCGCCTCCTGGTCGTCCGTGGACATGCGGGACAGGACCTCGCGCATGTCCGCGGTGCCGGCCAGCCCGAGCAGGCCCGAGTGCCGCTCGAGCCCGTCGGAGACCTCGTCGGCGGACAGCCCGCGCTGCCGCTGCAGCCAGAGCACCAGTCCCGGGTCGACGGAGCCGGACCGGGTCGCCATCACGACGCCCTCCAGCGGCGTGAAGCCCATCGTGGTGTCCACCGACCGTCCGGAGTGGACGGCGCACAGCGACGCGCCGGCGCCGAGGTGGCAACTGACCAGCCGCAGGTCCTCGACCGGGCGGCCGAGGATCTCCGCGGCCCGGCGGGCGGAGTACGCGTGGGACAGGCCGTGGAAGCCGTACCGGCGCACGCCGAGCGAGCGCCAGGCCGCCGGGACCGCGTACGTGGTCGCGGCCGCCGGCATCGTCGCGTGGAACGCGGTGTCGAAGCAGCCGATCGAGGGCACCGACGGCAGCGCCGACCGGACCGCGTCCAACCCGGCCAGCGAGGCCGGCAGGTGCAGCGGGGCCAGCTCGACCACGGCCTCCAGCGCCGACCGGACCTTGTCGTCGACGACCACCGGGGCGGTGAAGTCCGGGCCGCCGTGCACGATCCGGTGCCCGGCGGCGTCCACTCCGGACTCTCCGGCCAGCGCGGCGATCGCGTCCGACCAGTCCGAGTCGTCCAGTGTGGACGGTGCGCCGAGGTCGGTGGAACCGGCGAGCTCGCCCTCGTCGAGCAACCGCAGCTTGACCGAGCTGGAGCCGGTGTTGACGACCAGCACCCTCATTGGATCGGCCGCAGGTTGTCGTCCCCGGTGTCCTCGACCAGTCCGGACACGCTGCCGACGCGCTCGCCGGCCGCGTTGTACGGCCAGGACCAGCCGCTGACCTCGGGCGGGTCCTCGCCGTGCTCGCGGGTCCAGGCCCGGGCCGAGAGCCGGGCGTCGGCCATCTGCTGGCGCAGCCCGGCCTCGCGCTCGGCCAGCCCCGGGACCCGGTCGATGACGTCCATGACGAGCCGGAACCGGTCCAGGTCGTTGAGCATCACCATGTCGAACGGGGTCGTGGTGGTGCCCTCCTCCTTGAACCCCCGGACGTGCAGGTTGTCGTGGTTGGCCCGCCGGTACGTCAGCCGGTGGATCAGCGCCGGGTAGCCGTGGTAGGCGAAGATCACCGGCCGGTCGACGGTGAACAGGGTGTCGAACTCGTGATCCGTCATCCCGTGCGGGTGCTCGTTCTCCGGCTGCAGTCGCATCAGGTCCACGACGTTGACCAGCCGGACCTTCAGCTGCGGCAGGTGCTGCCGGATCAGGTCGACCGCGGCCAGCGCCTCCAGCGTCGGGCTGTTGCCGGCGCAGGCCAGCACGACGTCGGGGAGGTCGCCGGCGTCGTTGGAGGCCCACTGCCAGATGCCCGCGCCCCGGGTGCAGTGCGCGACCGCGGCCTCCATGTCGAGGAAGTTCAGCGCGGGCTGCTTGCCCGCCACCACGACGTTGACGTAGTTACGGCTGCGCAGGCAGTGGTCGTACGTGGACAGCAGCGTGTTGGCGTCCGGCGGCAGGTAGACCCGGACGACCGTGGCCTTCTTGTTGAGCACGTGGTCGATGAACCCGGGGTCCTGGTGGGAGAAGCCGTTGTGGTCCTGCCGCCAGACGTGACTGGACAGCAGGTAGTTCAGCGACGAGATCGGCCGCCGCCAGGGAATGGACTCAGTGGACTCCAGCCACTTCGCGTGCTGGTTGAACATCGAGTCGATGATGTGGATGAAGGCCTCGTAGCAGTTGAACAGCCCGTGCCGTCCGGTGAGCAGGTAGCCCTCCAGCCAGCCCTGGCAGAGATGCTCGGACAGGACCTCCATGACCCGCCCGCGCGGCGCGAGGTGCTCGTCGGTCGGCAGGATCGGCGGCTGCCAGACCCGGTCGGTCGCCTCGAACACCGGGGTGAGCCGGTTCGACGCGGTCTCGTCCGGGCCCATCAGCCGGAACGTCGTGGGGTTGTCCCTGATCACGTCCCGCAGCCAGGTGCCGAGCACCTCGGTCGCCTCGGACTGCCCCCGGCCCGGCTCGGGAACGTCCACCGCATAGTCCTGGAAGTCCGGCAGGCGGAGGTCGGCGAGCAGTTCGCCGCCGTTGGCGTGTGGGTTGGCGCTCATCCGCCGGCTGCCCTCCGGCGCTGTCCCGGCGATGTCCGGCCGCAGCCGGCCGTCGCCGTCGAACAGCTCCTCCGGCCGGTACGAGCGCATCCACTCCTCCAGCTGGGCCAGGTGCTCCGGCCGCTTCCGGAGCTCGGCCAGCGGGACCTGGTGGGCCCGGAAGGTGCCCTCGACCTGGACGCCGTCGACCTCGCGCGGCCCGGTCCAGCCCTTGGGTGTCCGCAGCACCAGCATCGGCCACTGTGGACGGTCGGTGCTGCGCCCGGACCGCGCGTCGGCCTGGATCTGGGCGATCCGGTCCAGGATCTGATCCAGCGTGGACGCCATCCGGGCGTGCACCGCGAGGTGGTCGTCGTCCAGTCCGGCCTCGACCACGTACGGCTGGTAGCCGTAGCCGCGCATGAGGTCCAGCAGCTCCGGCTCCGGGATCCGGGCCAGCACGGTCGGGTTGGCGATCTTGTAGCCGTTGAGGTGCAGGATCGGCAGCACCGCGCCGTCGCCGACCGGGTCGAGGAACTTGTTCGAGTGCCAGGACGCGGCCAGCGGGCCGGTCTCGGCCTCGCCGTCGCCGATCACGCAGGCGACCAGCAGATCCGGGTTGTCGAACGCGGCGCCGTACGCGTGCATGAGCGAGTAGCCGAGCTCGCCGCCCTCGTTGATCGAGCCGGGCGTCTCCGGCGCGGCGTGGCTGGGGATGCCGCCGGGGTAGGAGAACTGCTTGAACAGCTGGCCCATGCCCTCGGTGTCCTCGCTGACCGCCGAGTACAGCTCGCTGTAGGTGCCCTCCAGGTACGCCGCGGCGACCACGCCGGGGCCGCCGTGCCCGGGCCCGGTCACGTAGAGCGCGTCCAGGTCCCGGTCCACGATGGCCCGGTTGAGGTGGGCCCAGAGGAAGGTCAGCCCGGGCGTGGTGCCCCAGTGCCCGAGCAGCCGCGGTTTCACCTGGTCCAGCTGCAGCGGCTCGCGCAGCAGCGGGTTCGCGCGCAGGTAGATCTGCCCGACGGACAGGTAGTTGGCGGCGCGCCACCAGGCGTCGAGCAGCCGGAGCCGCTCCGTGCCGGTGCCATCGGCGGTGGTCGCGGGGGCGGCCGAGAAGCCGGTCGTCACGGGTCCTCCCGAGGGTTCGGTCCCGGTCAGCCTTCCCCGCGGACGCGATCTACACCAGGGTCGGGGGTGCTTCGTCACCCGCCGGCCGCGCTCCGGCCGCCCAGACCTGGTCGCCGACGGTCGGCAGCACCACGACCGGGCACGGGGCCTGGCGCAGGCACGACAGCGTCGTCGGCCCCGGCCCCGACTCGAACGGCTGGCCCGGCGCCTCGGGCGACCGGGTCGCGACCACGAGCAGCTCGGCGCGGCGGGCCTGGCTCAGCAGCGACGGCACCACGGCCCGGTCGTCGACGACCTCCTCCACCGGCACCGGCGGGGCGGCTCCGAACGCCGTCCGGACCGCCGCCGAGAGCAGCTCGGCCGCCCGCCGCGCGCTCTCGTCCGGGTCCGAGCAGGCAGTGCCCACCGGCGCGTACGACGCCGGGCGCAGCACGCTGCCCCACGCGTGCACGGCCACCAGCGCGGCGTCACGGCTGAGCGCCTCGCTCGCCGCCCAGCGCAGCGCAGCGATCGTGCGCGGCGCGCCGTCCACTCCGACCACGACCCTGCGGATGGTCCGCGGATGCATCGTTGCGTCCTCCTCGCGGACCCGCGCGGGCCCACAGCCGGGACTGGTACCCCGGGCGAGGGAAGCATCCCACTCCGAGGGCATGATCAGGAGGGCGCCCCGGAGGGTAAACGGACAACGTTACGTTTCTTTCAGCGATCCCCCTGGATCTCCGCGGAGGTAGCGATGGACGGCGCGCCCGCCTACGGGCAGATCGTCGTCGGCGTCGACGGCTCACCCCAGTCCCGCGCCGCCCTGGTCTGGGGCGCCCGGGAGGCCGGGATCCGGGGCTGCTCGCTGGCGGTGGTCTACGGCTGGCAGGTCAAGGGCGAACCCCGGCCGCCGGGCGAGTGGGGCGGCGTCGCCCCGCCGATCGAGGCCTACCAGGAGCAGGCCCAGCGCCGGCTCCAGGCGATCGTCGACGAGGTGCTGCCGGGCGGCGCGCAGTGTGAGCTGACCGTGCACGCCATGCACAAGCCGGCCGGCCGGGCCCTGCTCACCTTCTGCGGCGAGGCGGACCTGCTCGTCATCGGGGCCAAGGACCACGGCAGGCTGGCCGGGTGGCTCGTCGGCTCCACCCACGACGACGCCCTGAAGAACGCGACCTGCACCGTGGTGGTGGTCCGGTCGCCCGTCGAGGGCGAGCCGGCCGAGGGCGAGGAGGACGGATGAGCTCAGCGGAGGAGGACGGCGGATGAGCCGGACGGAGGAGGTGCGTACGGCGGTGGCCGAGCATCTCGGCATCGAGCCGGCGCTGCTGCGGGACCAGGCGTCGCTGTCGCAGGACCTGGGGCTGGACTCGCTGGCCGGGATCGAGCTGGCGACCGCGCTGGAGGACCGGTTCGCGTTGCGGATCACCGACGACGAGCTGGCCGGTCTGCGGACGTACGGGGAGCTGGAACGGCTGGTGCTGCGCAAGGTGGCGGCCTAGGTCCGGACGGACGCCGCTGCCCCCGTTTGCGTGCCCGGTCCTCGGCGAGCGATCCTGGACCCGATGGCTGCGTCCGTGCTCCCGGTAATCCTCGGCCTCGGTGCCTACCGCCCGTCCCGCTGCGTCCCGAACGCGGAGATCGTCGCCGCGATCGACTCCAGCGACGAGTGGATCGTGTCCCGCTCCGGCATCCACAGCCGGTACGTCGCCGGGCCCGACGAGGGCCTGGAGGACATGGCCGCGGCCGCGGCCGGCAAGGCGCTGGGTGAGGCCGGCCTGGTCGCGGACGACGTCGGGCTGGTGCTCGTCACCACGATGAGCAACCTGCGCCAGGCCCCGCCGCTGGCCGCCGGCGTCGCGTTCAAGATCGGTGCGAGCGGGGCCGGGGCGCTGGACACCGGCGGCGGCTGCGCGGGGTTCTCCTACACCCTCGCGCTCGCGGCCGACGCGGTCCGGGCCGGCTCCGCCCGCTACGTCGTCGTGGTCGGTGTCGAGCGGATGACCGACATCGTCGACCCGACCGACCGGGGCACCGCGTTCATCTTCGGCGACGGCGCGGGTGCGGTCGTCGTCGGACCCGGGGCCGCGGACGGGATCGGCCCGGTGCGCTGGGGTTCGGACGGGTCGAAGGCGGCGGCGATCTCCCAGCCGTACTCCTGGGCGGCGCTGAAGGACAACCCGGCGACGCCGTGGCCGGCGTTGCGGATGGCCGGCCAGGAGGTGTTCCGCTGGGCCGTCACCGCGCTCGCCCCGGTCGCGGCCGACGCGGTCGCGCGGGCGGGGCTGACGCTCGCGGACATCGAGGTGTTCGTGCCGCACCAGGCCAACATGCGGATCACCGACGCGCTGGTACGCGGCATCGGGCTCGGACCGGAGGTGGTCGTGGCGCGGGAGATCGCGACCGCCGGAAACACGTCCTCGGCCTCGATCCCGCTGGCGATGCAGCAGCTGCTGGCCTCCGGGCAGGCGCGCAGCGGGCAGCGGGCGCTGCTGATGGGCTTCGGCGCAGGCCTCCTCTACGCCGCCCAGGTCGTCCGCCTGCCCTGACCCTCAGCCGGTCCGGATCCAGGTCTCGGCCGTGGCCAGGAACGCGGTCGAGGATTCGCCGTCGACCTCGGGTGCGCCCGGCACCGCTGTCCCGGCGACCGTGATCCGGGCCGTCCGGCAGGGTGCGTACACGTTGGACAGCGTGTATTCGGCCGCGCCCATCCGCAGGCCGGCCTGGGTGAACGGGCGCCGGTCGAGGACGTGCTCGATCTCGACGGTGACGTCCGCGGCCTTGGCGGTCAGCCCGTGGCCGAGGTCGAGGTCCATCTCGACGTCCGCGCGCTCCGGCGGCGCCGGCTCCCAGGGCAGGCCGCCGACCTCGCCGAAGTGCCGGACGAACTCCTCCGCCAGCCACTCCGAGAGCCCCGGGTCGGGCCCGAGCAGGCGGACCCGGCCGTCGTGCCAGAGCACCAGCGCCCGGCCGGAGCCGCGCTCGGACCACTCGACCTGCCAGACGGAGGCGAACGCGGTCACCGCGCCGTCCGCCCGCAGCAGCACACCCGGGTTGGCACCGGTCAGCACGAGGCTCATGGGACCGGTCTCCCCGCCCTGCCGCCGGCCTAACGGCCGTCGAGGTAGGAGAGGACGGCCAGGACGCGGCGGTGGTCGGTGTCGGCCGGGGCCAGGCCGAGCTTGGTGAAGATGCTGCTCACGTGCTTCTCCACCGCGCCGTCGGTGACGACCATGGCGGCCGCGATGGCGCCGTTGGAGCGGCCCTCGGCCATGAGCTTGAGGACCTCCTGCTCGCGCGGGGTCAGCGCGTCCAGCGGCCGGCGCCGGCCCCGCAGCAGCAGCTGGGAGACGACCTCGGGGTCGAGCGCGGCCCCGCCCTCGCCGACCCGGCGCAGCGCCGCGACGAACTCGTCCACGTCCGCGACCCGGTCCTTGAGCAGGTAGCCGACGCCCTTGGTGTCGCCGGCGAGCAGCTCCGTCGCGTACCGCTCCTCGACGTACTGGGACAGGACGAGGACAGCGGTGGCGGGCCAGCGCTTGCGGATCACCAGCGCCGCCCGCAGGCCCTCGTCGGTGTGGGTCGGCGGCATCCGGACGTCGGCGACGACCACGTCGGGGGTGTGGTCGGCGACCGAGCGCAGCAGCTGCTCGCCGTCGGCGACGGCCTCGACCACGTCGAAGCCGGCCTCGTCCAGCAGCCGGGCCAGGCCCTCCCGCAGCAGCACCGAGTCCTCGGCGATCACGACGCGCACGGGAGCTCCACGGTCAGGACGGTCGGGCCGCCGGCGGGACTGTCCACATGCAATCGGCCGTCCACACCGGACACCCGGTCGGCCAGGCCGCGCAGGCCGGTGCCCAGGCGCGGGTCGGCACCGCCGATCCCGTCGTCGGTCACCACCACCCGCAGCTGCCCGTCCAGCCGCCGGACGACGACCGCGGCCCGGGTGGCCTGCGAGTGCTTGGCCACGTTCGTCAGCGCCTCGGCGACCACGAAGTAGGCGATCGCGTCGACCACCGGGACCGCCCTGTCGCCCGCGGCCGGGTCGACCTCGACCACCACCGGGATCGGCGCCCGGGCCGCGAGCCCGGACAGGGCCGCGTCCAGGCCGCGGTCGGTGAGCACGGCCGGGTGCAGCCCGCGGGCCAGGTCGCGCAGCTCCGCCAGCGCCAGCTTGGCCTCGGAGTGGGCCTCGTCGAGCAGCTTGCGGGCGCCTTCCGGGTCGGTGCCGAATCGCGACCTGGCCCGGCCGAGCTGCATGGCCAGCGCGACCAGCCGCTGCTGGGCGCCGTCGTGCAGGTCGCGCTCGATCCGGCGCCGCTCCTCCTCGGCCGAGACGACCACCGCGGCCCGGCTGCGCTCCAGCTCGCCGACCCGGGCGGACAGGTCCGGCCCGAGCAGCCGGCGGGCCAGCGCGACGTCGGAGATGCCGAGCAGCCGCACCATCAGCGGCGCGTTCAGCAGCAGGACCACGCCGATCACGAAGACCAGGACGGTCATCCACCAGGTCCGGACCGTGAACAGCCAGAGGTTGGCGCCGCCGTGAGGCAGCGACCAGTTGTAGATCGGCAGGGTCAGCGCGCCCAGCGGCAGCAGCCAGGCCGCCACCACCAGCACGACCTGGACGGCCGAGAGCGGGAACCGCAGCAGGTGGTAGCCGGCCTCCCGCCAGCTGGCCGGGGTCCGGACCCAGGTCCGGAACCGCTCCACCGCGCTCGTCTCCGGTGCCCTGGCCGGGTACGGATCGGGGATGTCGACGCCGAGCACGAGCCGGTAGCGCCCGCGCTCCAGCCGCCCGAACCGGCGGCACAGGAACAGCGCCACGGCCAGGATCGGCAGGCCGACCATGAACAGCGGCGTGAGCGCCAGGGCCAGCGGGATCATCCAGCCGAGCAGGACGAACGAGAGCAGCCCCGTCCAGAGCCCGATCAGCAGGTTCACCGTGGTCAGCCAGGCGTCCGCGGGTCGCCCGAGGGCAGCGCGCGGCGGCGGGGCGGTCGCCTCGACCACCTCCGTCCTCGCCGTACCCGGCTCGACCTGCACCACGTCAGCCTCCTCCACCAGCGGTCCGTACGGGCTCCACCGTAGGGATCCTGGCCCACTTTGCCGATCGGGACAGCCGCCCGATCCGGGTGTGGATAACCCCACCCCGGAAAGGGGTGGTCGCCCGGCAGACCCGGACCCGACCCGGCGGCCAGGCTCGGCGCCGACAGCGAGGCAGCGGCGAAGGGAACGGACCAGTGGCCAGCAGGAGCCCGGGCAGGGTCGTACGGATCGCACGGTGGAGCGCGGAGCACCGCTGGCGCGCGGTGCTCGGCTGGATCGCGTTCGTGGTCGTGTGCGTGGGCATCGGCGGGATCGCCGGCACCGCGACGCAGACCGACACGGACCAGGCCGTCGGGGAGTGGGGCCGGGCCGAGCGGATGATCGAAGCCGGCCACTTCGACGACCCGGCGGTGGAGAACGTCCTCATCACCGCCCGGTCGGGCCGGCTGGACGCCGACGCGGCGTCGGCGGCGGCGACCGAGGCGGCCGGGCGGCTGCACGGGCTGTCGCAGGTCGCGTCCGTGTCCGCGCCCGTCACCGCGCCGGGCGGCAAGGCCGTGCTGGTCCGGGCGGCGATGACCGGCGCTGCTGACGACGCCGGCACGAACGTCCAGCCGCTGCTGGACGCGACCGCCGCGGTCCAGGCCGCGCACCCCGACCTGCGGGTCGAGGAGGTCGGCGGCGGCACGATCGACAAGGCCCTGGACAAGACGTACGGGGAGGACTTCCAGCGGGCCGAGGTGCTGAGCCTGCCGGTCACGCTGGTGATCCTCATCGTGGCCTTCGGCGCGCTGCTGGCCGCGGCGGTGCCGGTGCTGCTGGCGCTGACCTCGGTGGCCGCGGCGATGGGGCTGTCCGCGCTGTCCTCGCACCTGCTGCCGGTCACCGACACGACCGCGAGCGTGGTGCTGCTGATCGGGATGGCCGTCGGGGTCGACTACTCGCTGTTCTACGTCCGGCGGGCGCGGGAGGAACGGGCCCGGGGCCGTACGGCGCTGGACGCGGTCGAGATCGCCGCCGCCACCTCGGGCCGGGCCGTGGTCATCTCCGGCTGCACGGTCGCGGTCGCGATGGCCGGCATGTTCCTGTCCGGCAGCGTGATCTTCTCCTCGCTCGCGCTCGGCGCGATCCTCGTGGTCGCGGTGTCCGTGCTCGGCTCGATCACCGTGCTGCCGGCCGTGCTGGCCGGGCTCGGGCGCTGGGTCGACCGGCCGCGGGTGCCGTTCCTGCACCGGCTGACGATGCGGCCGGGCCGGGCGCCGCGGCTGTGGCCGGCGCTGCTGCGCCCGACGCTGCGCCGTCCCGCGCTCGCCCTCGGGGTCGGGGCGGGCGCGCTGCTCCTGCTCGCGCTGCCGGCGCTGGGGATGAAGACCAGCCTGACCGGCGTGGCCGACCTGCCCCGCTCGATCCCGGCGCTGCAGACCTACGACCGGCTCACCGCGGCGTTCCCGAGCGAGGGCGCGTCCGACGTGGTCGTGGTCCGCGGCCCGGATGCGGCCGCGGTCCGGACCGCGCTGCTCGACCTGAACGGCCGGGCCGCCGCCGACCCGCACTTCGCGCCCGGCCCGCAGCCGGATCTGGACGTCTCGCCGGACGGGTCGACGAGCCGGCTCACCCTGCACGTCCGCGCGGACGCCGAGTCGGCCGCGGCCAAGGAGGCGCTGACGCTGGTCCGGACCCAGTTCGTCCCGGCGACGGTCGGCCGGGTGCCCGGCGCGAGCGTGGCCGTCGGCGGCGACACCGCGGCCTCGGTCGACTTCTCGAGGTCGCTGTCCGACCGGCTGCCGTTGGTGGTCGGCTTCGTGCTCGGGCTGACGTTCCTGCTGGTGCTGTGGACGTTCCGGTCGGTGGTGGTGGCGGCGACCGCGATCGTGCTCAACCTGCTCTCGGTCGGGGCCGCGTACGGGCTGATGGTGGCGGTGTTCCAGCACACCTGGGCCGAGGGCCTGCTCGGGTTCCGGTCCAACGGGACGATCGTGGCCTGGTTGCCGATGTTCCTGTTCGTGGTGCTGTTCGGGCTCTCGATGGACTACCACGTGTTCGTGGTCAGCCGGATCCGGGAGCTGGCGCTGCGCGGGGTGCCGACCCGGGACGCCGTACGGCAGGGGATCGTGGGCTCGGCCGGCGCGGTCACCAGCGCCGCCGTCGTCATGGTCGCGGTGTTCTCGATCTTCGGCACGCTGAGCGGGCTGGAGTTCAAGCAGATGGGCGTCGGACTGGCGGCCGCGGTGCTGCTGGACGCGACGCTGGTCCGGGCGGTGCTGCTGCCGGCGGCGATGACGCTGCTGGGCAAGTGGAACTGGTGGGCGCCGGCGCTGCTGCGGCGCAACCAGGCCCTCCCGGAGGACACCCCGGGCGAGCTCGTCCGCGTCTGAGCTCGTTCCTCGGCCCCGCCCGGCATCCTGCCGGGCGGGGCCGTTCGACGTCCCGCGCGGGTCGGGCTTCGGCGTCCCGCGCCGGGCGGGCCTTGGCGTCCCGCGCGGGTCGGGCCTTGGCGTCCCGCGCGGGTCGGGCTTCGGCGTCCCGCGCCGGGCGGGCCGTGGCGTCCCGCGTGGGTCGGGCTTCGGCGTCCCGCGCCGGGCGGGCCTTGGCGTCCCGCGTGGGTCGGGCTTCGGCGTCCCGCGCCGGGCGGGCCCTCGGCGCGGGCGGGTGCTCAGGCGGGAGTCGTGCCGGCGGGGGTGAGGAGCCAGGCGCCGGTGGTCTGCTCGGCCGTGACGAGGTCGAGGACCGCGGCGCCGACCTGCTCGGCCGTCAGCAGCGGACCCCGCCCGGCCAGGAAGGCCTCGACGTCGAC